>NZ_JBEZKZ010000001.1:86575-244639 GCF_040651895.1 Streptomyces sp. NPDC048352 | reverse complement strand
GTGGGGTGCCGTCCACCCCACGGGGGCGGGCCCCCCGCTTCCGGGACGTACTCGGGCGGGCCCGACAACGCCGCGAGGTGCGGTGCCAGGCGTCGCAGGGCAGGCGGGACTTTGCGGACACCCCCTAGCCCCGCCGGCGCCCGCGGCGGGGCTCAGGGGAGTGTCGGAACGCCGGGCTCCGACGGGGATGCGGCAGGGGCGGGTTCACGCCGTACGCGCGTCACCTGATCGGCTCAGCAGGACCTAGAGTGTGCGCGTGACCGAGCAGAATCCCGAACTCATCGCCGGCCGGTACCAGCTGGTGGAGCGCATCGGCCAGGGCGGTATGGGCCGGGTGTGGCGCGGCCTCGACCAGCATCTCTTCGGACGTGAGGTCGCGGTCAAGGAGATCCTCTTCCCGCCGGGCATGGACGACGGGGACCGCGCCGCGCTGCTCCGGCGGTTCATCGGCGAGGCGCGCGCGGCGGTCACTCTCAGCCACCCCGGGATCATCACCATCCACGACGTCGTGGAGCACCAGGGCGCCCCCGTCATCGTCATGGAGCTGGTCCGCGGGCAGTCACTGGCCGCCGCCATCCGCAGCACCGGGCGGCTGCCCGTGCAGCGGGTGGCCGAGATCGGCGCCGCCGTGCTCGACGCGCTGGCCGAGGCGCACCGGGCGCGGATCGTCCACCGCGACATCAAGCCGGACAACGTGCTCCTGACCAAGGACCGCGTCGTCCTGACCGACTTCGGCATCGCCCACCTCGCGGACGCCACGACCAGGCTGAGCCACAGCGGGACCGTCATCGGCACGCCGCACTACATGCCGCCGGAGCAGCTGGAGGGCAAGCGCCCCACCCCCGCCAACGACCTGTGGGCGCTCGGCGCGACCCTCTACCACGCCGTCGAGGGACACCCGCCGTTCGAGGCGGACGGGCTCCACGCCCTCGCCGTGGCCGTCTTCACCCGGCCGCCCCGGCCGACGGTCCACGCCGGCCCGCTCGCACCGGTGCTGGACGCGCTCCTCACCAAGGACCCCGCGCAGCGCGTCGCCGCCGCCGAGGCGGCCGAGATGCTGGCGGCGGTCCTGCGGTCCTTCACGACCGTGCCCCCCGCATCCGCCGAGCCCGGGCAGGGGCAGGGACCCGACCCCGTACCCGAGCCGGCTTCCCCGACGCCGTCACCGCAGACCCCGACGGTCCTCGACTCCGGGTCCGGCGCGGGTGCCGGGCAGCGCCCCGTACCGGAGCGGCCGACCGCCCCGCCCGTGCCCCCGCCACCGGCCGAGGAGCCGGTCACGCGCGGCTCCGCCCACGGGAGGGAGGGCGGCGAGAGGGCGTCCTCCCGGGGGCGCCGGCTCACCCGGCGCTCCGTGGTCCTGGCCTCGGTGCTCGCCACGCTCGCCACGGGCTCCGTCCTGACCTGGACCCTCACCCAGGACGGGGACGCGCCTCACGGGGGCGGGGCGGCCGGCGGCGGGTCGGCGGCCTCCTCCGCCACGGTGGTGATCGGGGTGGACGCACCGCTCAGCGGCGGGCTGTCCGCCATGGGCGCCGGGATGAGGAACTCGGCCGAGCTGGCGGCCAGGACCGCCAACGAGACCGGGCACGTCCCCGGTGTGACGTTCGAGATCAAGGCCCTGGACGACGGGGCCGACCCCGCCAGGGGCGCGTCCAACGCCGCCCGGTTCGTGTCCGACAAGAAGGTCCTGGGGGTGGTCGGCCCGCTCAACTCCGGTGTCGCCAAGACCCTGGTGGCGCCGCTCGCCCAGGCGGACATGGCCGTCGTGTCGCCGGGCAACACCGACCCCGTGCTGACGCTCGGCCCCGACTGGGCCGCCGGCAGCCCGTCGCGTCCCCACTCCACCTACTTCCGGACCGTCGCGACGGACGTGGACCAGGGGCCGTTCGCCGCCCGGTACCTGCACGGCGAGGCGAAGAAGACCAAGGTGTACGTGGTGGACGACGCGAGCCCACACGGCACCGCACTCGCCTCCGGCCTCACGGCCGAGTTCACGAAGCTCGGCGGGACCGTCGTCGGCACCGAGCAGGTCGATCCCGCGGAACGCGCCTTCGAGGGCCTCGCCGAACGGGTGCGGTCCTCGGGAGCCGACGCCGTCTACTTCGGCGGCTACTACGACACCGCGGCACCGCTCTCGCAGCAGCTCGAACAGGCGGGGGTGACCGCCCCCCTGATGGGGGGTGACGGCATCTTCGACCAGCAGTACCTCACGATGAACCCGAAGGCCGAGGGCGATCTCGCGACCAACATCGGCGCGGCCGCCGAGGAGACGGCGGCCGGGCAGGACTTCCTCACCCGGTACCGCAAGGCCGGCTACCCGGAAGCGGCCGGCTGGTACGGCCCGTACGCGTACGACGCCACATGGGCGCTCATCGAGGCGGTGAAGGCCGTCGTGACGGCCCATGACGGCACCCTCCCCGCCGACGCCCGGACGGAACTGCCACCGGCCGTGGCACGGCTGGACTTCGACGGGGTCATGGGCCGCGTCGCCTTCGACCGGAACGGCGACCCGGTCAACCGCCGGCTGACGGTGTACGCGGTGAAGGGCGGCAGCTGGGCGACCGTGACGAGCGGCCCGGCCACCCGCTGACGCCGCACCGGGCCGAGCGGCCCGGAAACGGCGGAGCACCCGGCGAAGGCGGGGTGACCGCCGTACCGGGTGCTGTGCGCCTCAGCGCGGGAGGATCATCCCCAGTCGGAGTCCGACGTCTGGATCAGCGGACCGGCAGACAGGACGCGGGCGTCGGCCTGCTGCTCCACCTCTCCCATGGCTGCGATTCCCCAATTGGTGCCGGCCGGTTCGTTGCCGGCGACACCACTGAGTCCGATGACCGCGAGGATCGCGAACAGCACGGCGGTGACGGTTGACCGGGTGTTGATCGGTGTCAAGGTGTTCCTCCCTAGGCCGGCCCGACCCCCGCGGACGATGCGGGCAGCAGGGCCTCAACTGCGCCACGGGCCCTGTGGCACACGGGCAAGCCTGTATCGAGTGCGGGACGCGATCAACCTTCGGGATACTGCGTCCACCCGCAGTTCAGCAAGAGGAAGACGGATTTGATGACGGAACGGGAAATATCCGCTGCCCCCGAGACCTCCCGGTTGACCGAGGTGGAGCTGCGCACCTACCGCAGGGCCCTGCGGGGCGAAGAGCTGCCCGACGACGAGCCGGGCCTCGCCTCCCTCCTCGCCCGCGACATCCTCTTCGCGAACACCCACGAGCACGGCACCTACGTCCCCGCCCCGCCCCGCTACCTGGAGACGCAGCTCACCGAGGCCGTCCTCAAGGCGCTCACCGGCGTCACCGAAGCCCTCGCCGGCATCCCCGCCCACGTACGGGAGCTCGAAGCCGAGCAGCAGCGGTACCACCACAGCCCCGGCCCGGAGGGGACGCTCCTGCTCCGCACGGTCCCCGAGGTCAACGCGGAGACCATACGCACCATCCAGTCCGCCGAGTTCGAGATCCTCACCGCGCAGCCCGGGCACCGTAAACCGCAGGTCCTCAAGGGAGCCCTGCCGCGGGACCTGCAAGCCGCCCGGCGCGGCGTGAGCGTACGGACGATCTACCGGGTCAGCGGACGGACCAACCCCACGCAGCGCGACTGGGTCGCCACCATGACGCGGGCCGGCGCCCAGGTGCGCACCCTCGGGGACGACTTCCTGCGGTTAATCGTCGTGGACCGCAAGCACGCCTTCTTCGAGGTCTACGGCGAGGACGGCACCGTCCAGCAGTCAGCCGCCTGGTACACCCAGGACCGCGGGGTGTGCGCCCTGCTGGCCGCGCACTTCCGCCAGCAGTGGGAGCGGGCCGACCCGTGGCTGCCCCGCGAAGGCGAGGGAAGCGCGGGCCAGGAGGACGCCCCCAAGACCTCGAAGCTCCAGCGGACGATCGTACGGGGCATCGTGGCCGGCAGGAGCCACCGGCAGATCGGGGAGAAGCTCGGGCTCAGCGAGCGCACCGTGACGGCCCACGTCTCGAAGCTGCGCGAGGCACTGGGCCTGGAGACCGTGCCCCAGCTGACGTTCTGGTGGGCGACGTCCCCGGAGCGACTGCTCCCGTAACGGCCGCCGAGCCGCCCCCGACCGTTCCGCCGCACGACGCCGCACGACGCCGCACGACGCCGTGCGAGGCGAAAGGCCCTGCCCGCGGGCGGGGTCAGCCGCGTACGTGCAGGCCGAAGCCGGTGCGGCCCGCGGGCTCCAGTCCCTCCTTCAGGTGCAGGGAGGGGATCTCGTAGTCGCCGTGGTTCTGCCGCCGGAACGCGATCGGCTCGGTCGACTCCAGGGTGAGCAGCCGCTGCTCCCAGGCCTTGGCGACGTCGGCGTAGGCCTCCGCGGTCATCCGGTCGGTGCCGTACAGCACGAACGGCGGCAGCACCTCGATGCCCGGGTAGTACAGGATCCCGTGGTGGATCGGGAACAGCAGGTCGTCGATGGGACCGTTGATCCCGCGAGCCGCGTAATGCGACTCCGGACCGCCGGCGGTCACCGACAGCAGCGCCCTCCTGCCGGCCAGGGTGCCTTCGCCGAAGCGCTCGCCGTACCGGGTGGCGCTGTGCTCGCCGACGCCGTACGCGAAGCGGTAGGTGAACACCCGGTCCACCCAGCCCTTGAGGATCGCGGGCATCGAGTACCACCACAGCGGGAACTGGAAGATGACCGTGTCCGACCACAACAGCTTCTCCTGCTCGGCGCGGACGTCCGCGGTGAGCGTCCCGGCGTCGAAGGCCCGGCCCGAGTCCAGGGGCACGTTCAGCGGATCCGAGGCCTCGGGACCGTAGTCCGCGGCGTCCACGGCCGCCTTCCAGTTCATGGCGTACAGATCGCTCACCCGGACCTCGTGCCCGGCGCCCTCCAGCGTGGACACCGCGAGGTCCTTCAGCGAGCCGTTGAGCGACCGCGGCTCCGGGTGGGCATGGACGATCAGCGTCTTCACGGGAACTCCTTCGGATCGGATGCCCACGATCCTGGGCCCCGCGGCGCCCGGCGTTCAGGGGCGCCGCTTCCGTCGGACCGGACTTCCTGGTACTGGCAGTACCACCCTCGCGTGCGGGACCGAGGCCATACTGGGGGCATGGACGATCTTGCGGGGTTCCTGCGGTCCCGGCGCTCCCGGGTCGACCCGGCTGCCGTCGGAGTCCCCACCGACAGCCGCCGCCGAGTGGCGGGGCTGCGCCGCGAAGAGGTCGCGCACCTGTCCGGAGTCAGCGTCGACTACTACGTACGCCTGGAGCAGGGCCGGGCGACCCAGCCCTCCGACCAGGTCCTCGACGCGCTCGCCCGGGTCCTCGGCCTCGACGAGACCGAACGCGGGCACCTGTGCCGGCTCGCCCGGCAGCGCCGGCGCCGCGCGAAGGCGCCGGCCGGGCGGGTCCGGCCGGAACTGCTGCGCGTCCTCGGCCTGGTCGCCGACGCACCGGCGCTCATCATGGACCACCGCCTCGACGTGCTCGCCGGGAACCGCCTCGCCGGACTCCTCTTCGGCCGGCCGCTACCGGGCCTCAACACGGCCCGGCACATCTTCCTCGAGGAGAGCGAGCGCGGCCTCTACGCGGACTGGGAGACGTGCACCCTCGACGTGGTCGGGCACCTGCGCCTGGCCGCCGGCACCTACCCCGAGGACCCGCGCCTGGCCTCCCTCATCGGCGAACTGTCCATGGGCAGCGAGCGCTTCCGCCGCCTGTGGGCCCGCGCGGACGTACGCGCCCGCACCCACGGACGCAAGGCCTACCGGCACCCGCTGGTCGGGCTGCTGGAACTGCACCAGGAGAACTTCGCACTGCCGGACGCGTCGGGAAGGGAGCTGCTGGTGCTCTCCGCGGCCCCCGGCAGCCCCTCCGCGGACGCCCTGCGCCTCCTGGCGGGCCTGGGCACGGGCGGCGAGGAGGCACGTCTCGCACCGGAGGCGTCGGCTGACCCGGTGAGGTGAACCTGTACGCCGGACGGAGGCGGGGCGGGTTGCAGCGGTGGCGGTCCGCCGCGGCGCGCCCGAGGCTCGTTGCCGGAGACGGGTACGAGGGAAGGGCAGCAGCCGATGCCGCAAGCCGAGGAGGAAGGCCTCACCGCGCGTCCGATCGGCGCGGTGGATCAGCGCCGGAGGATGACCGGCCACCTGAAGGCCGTGGTCACGCGGACCAACCTGCTTCCCGCGTTCCTGGTTCTGACGGTCATGATGGTGGCCCTGTGGCTCACGGGCATGCCGTTCCTCCAGGCCCTGACGGTCTCGACCGGCGTGAAGATCGCGGTGGCTCTGCTCGAACTCCGCCGGCTGCCGTCCCGGAGCTGAGGCACGGGCAGCGTGACCCGCCTGCCCCCCCGGGGGAGCGGGGTGTGGGAGTGCGGGCCGCTGTACGCCCGCATCGACGTCACCTACGTCTTCGACCGCGCCGCCTACGAACGGGCCCTCACGCACCCCGGCCACCTGCCCCGCGACCCCTTCGCCTAGGCGGCGGACGTACCTCAGGCCGCCCGCTCCAGTTCCCCGCAGCCCTCGCGGAGTTCCTCCAGCAGACGGCCCGCGTCGGTCACGAGGGTGCCCTGGAGAGCCGTCACGGCCGGCTGGTCCGCGGAGGCCGCGGCCTGCTCCTGGGCCCGGGCGAGTTCGGCGGATGCCCGGTCGAGGGCCGCCCGCAGGGGGCCGGGATCGGTACGCGTGCTCTCACCGATGGCGTCCATCGCAGTGGCCACCGTGCGCAGCAACGCCGTGTAGGCGCGCCGGAACTCAGGGGGCAGGGCTTCCCGCTCGCCGCCGGAGAGGGCGTGGTCGAGGCTGCGGCCGGCGGAGCGCAGGTGGTCCAGGCAGCGCTGGGCGACGTCGAGCGCCTTCCGCGCCCGCAGCAGGGCTTCGCGGGCGCCGTCGATGCTGCGGCGCGGATTGAGGCGGCTGTTCTCGAGCTCCGCGTCCACGGCCTGGCGGATGCGGTCGGCGTCCGCGGACAGCCCGCGCCAGTCGCCGCGCAGTCGGCGCACCCGGTCCGCGTCCGGCGCGTCGGTCTCGAACGCGTCGGCCAGGTCGCCGACGCCCCGCTCGATGCGGGTGAAGAGGGCGGCGACCGCTTCCTGCCGGCGCAGGGTGTGCCGCGCGGGTGCGAGGACGAGGTGCGCGACGATCCCGCAGGCGGCACCGATGCCGACCGACGCGACGAGTTGCCCGATGTAGTCGATCCTGCCGTGGCCGGAGGAGAAGGCGAAGAAACCCACGATGGCGACCTGCGTGCCGTGCGAGCCCAGACTGCCGAAGCGTCCGACGGCCAGGGCCAGGAGCGTCAGGAGTCCGAAGGACCAGCCGTGGATGCCCGCGACGGCCGCCAGGGTCGCCGCCAGGGCCGCCCCGACCGCCATCGCGAAGAGGTACTGCGCGCAGTCCCGCAGGGAGCGGTACACCGTGGCCTGCAGCGCCACCAGCGCGGTGAACGGGGCGAACGTGGATACCGCCGGCGGCAGGAGGTGGCGGGCCAGGACCCACGCGGTCATCGCCGCCGCAACGGTCTTCAGGTGGAGCACCACGTCGTCGCGCTCGCTGCCCGGGGCCCGCACGGCGCGCCGCACGTACCGGCCCGCCTCCCGCACCGTACCCGTCATCGTCCTCCACACGTGGTCACACCGCTGCACCCTCGCCGCTCCCGCCTCGCCGGGCGCCGGGAGGCGGCCTGGAGGGCGGGGTGCCCGAGGCCCGGCCGCGCCCGTGCGCCGTCGCTGATCTCCTTGTCCCGTCTGACCGGTGGGAGCCGGGGTAAACCGCGGGGTCAGGTGGGGAGGGCCAGCAGGAGGAGGGGGGCGGTGGTGGGCCGGGGGGAACCGGCGGCGGGTTCGAGGGTGAGGCCGATCGCGGTCGCGCCGGCCGGGTCGCCGTCGACGAGGACGGTGCCGTCGCCGTGGACGAGACCGGCCGGGTGCATCGTGCCGCCGTGGGCGAGCCACAACTGGTACGTCTTCCCCGCGGCTGGGGCGGGCAGGTTGCGCGCGGTGAATACGGCCTGGTTCTGCCGGTCGGAGGCGACGACGGTGGTCAGGGCCCCGTTCGCGGCCCGGCCGTGTACCGTCCGGGCGTCGGGCGCTGCGAGGATGCTGCTGACCGCGTCCAGGCGCTGTTCTGCCTGGCGGGCGCGCTGCTCCAGTTCCTGCCCGTGCCGCAGCTGCCACATCGCGCCGCCGCCGAACAGGGCGGCGGCCACGGTGGCGGCGAGGGCGAGCGGAACGGCCCTGCGGCGCAGGGCGCCGACGCGGGTGGCGGCGGGCGCGGCGGCGGGGACGTGCGGGGGCAGCTGACGCACCTCGTCGACGGCGGCCATCACCCTGGGCTTCAGGGCCGCGGGCGGTGTCTGCGAGGCCGCCGCAGCCAGTCGGGCCGCGGTCGCCTCGAACCCGGCGGCCTCCTGCCGGCACGCCTCGCACTCCTGCATGTGGCGTGCGAAGGCCTCGCTCTCGTCGGGGGCCAGAGCGCCGAGGGCGTGGGCGGCCGCGAGGGTGTGGGCGTCGGATGCGTGGTGTTTCACGTGTTCACCCCCATGCAGTCGCGGAGCCGGATCAGGCCGTCGCGCATGCGTGTCTTGATGGTCGGAAGCGGTGTGCGCAGGGCTTCGGCGACTTCACGGTAGGTCAGCCCCCGGTAGTAGGCCAGGGTCACGGCCTGGCGCTGGAGTTCGGTGAGGCCGCCTAGGCAGCGGCGGACCTGTTCGCTGTCCAGGCGGGTCTCGACCTGTTCGGCGACCTCGTCGAAGGCGGTGGTGTGCTCGCGCGCGGCCTGGGCCTGCTCACGGTCGGCGGCCGCCTGGGCGGAGCGGACCCGGTCCACCGCCCGCCGGTGGGCGATCGTCGCCGCCCACGTCCTGACGCTGCCCGCCTCGGGCCGGTAGCGGGCAGCCTGCCGCCACAGGTCGATCATGACCTCCTGGGCGACCTCCTCGGACTGGGCGCGGTCGCGTACGACCTTGGTGACGATTCCGAAGACCAGGGGCGCGAGGGCGTCGTAGAGCACGGCGAAGGCCTGTTTGTCGCCGTGGGCGACGTTCCTCATGACCTCGGCGAGGTCGCCGTGCTCCGGGGCGGGGCCGGTGCCGAAGGGCAGTGGTCGGTTCACCGGGCGGACTCCGGGGGTGGCGAGGAGGCGCAGGGGCGGCCGGGGGCGGCCGTTGGGGGGAGGGGCGTCCATCGCATGCCGGTCCTTCGTCCTGGTCGCTGGAGCGGGGCCGGATGGACCCCGAGGGTGCTTCGGACGTTCTTCGTAGCGGACGGGCGTGCGGATGGGCGGGTGCTTCGTCATCTTCGCCGCCGGTGACGACGCCGTTCGAGGGGGAGGGGCGGGGCGTGCGGCCCAGCCGGCGGCCCGGGCGGCGGTGAAGGGTCGGGTGAGGGGGCAGGCGTTCCCGGCTCGGCGCACCGGATACACGACCATGGTCGCGCTGCGGGCCTTTTGCCCCGTCCTTGCCTGACTTTACGGCCGGGTCAGCCGGCGGCGTGCAGGATGCGGCGGGCGGCACCGCGCAGATGGTCGAGGACGTCCCGGTCGGCGTCGAGGGTGTAGTCGGCGGTGAGGCCCGCCAAGGTCTGGGCGATGCGGGTGAGGGAGTCGTCCGAGGCGTCGACGAGACAGGTGGCCGAGTCGACGGGGCGGATACGGGTGGCCAGGTGGCGGCTGCGCGCGACGCGGTCGGCGGGGGCGTGGACGGTGGCGACGGCGCGGTGGCGGGTGGGGGCGGCGGACAGCCGGGCGGCGACGAAGGCGGCGGGACTGCCGCCGGGCAGGTCGCGGGCAGGGGCGCGGTGTCCGGTGAGGGCCGGCCCGGTGATCCGGTCGAGGCGGAAGATGCGCCAGTCGTCCCTGGCGGTGTCGTGGGCCAGCAGGTACCACAGGTCGCCGGAGGCGACGATGTGCTGCGGTTCGACGCGGCGCGGAGCGGTCGTGGCGGTGCGGGTGGTGTAGTCGAAGGTGATGATTTCGTGGTCGCGGCAGGCGAGGGCGAGGGTGGCCAGCAGGGCGGGATCGGCGCGGGGGCCGCGGTCCTCCCAGGCGATCCCGGCGACCGCGTGCTGGAGGGCGGTGACCTGGGGGCGGAGGCGCCGGGGCAGGACCTGTTCGAGTTTGGCCAGTGCGCGCAGGGCGGTCTCCTCGATACCGGTCAGGCCTCCGGCCGCGGTGCGCAGCGCGACGGCGATGGCGACGGCTTCCCCGTCGTCGAGCAGGAGCGGTGGCAGGTCGGTTCCGGCGGCCAGTCGGTAGCCGCCGGCGTGGCCCCGGGCGCTGTCGACGGGGTAGCCCAGGTCGCGCAGGCGGTCGATGTCGCGGCGGACGGTCCGGACGGTCACCTCCAGGCGGTCGGCGAGGTCGGCGCCGGACCACTCGCGGCGTGTCTGCAGCAGGGACAGCAGTCGCAGCATGCGGGCCGTCATGTCACTGGTCATGGCTCCCACTATGACCGGGTCAAAGGACATTTCCTGTCCTGAAAGGGTCCTACGGTGGAGCTGTCCAATCACGGCAAAACGGGAGGTATCCCCATGAAGATCGCAGTCCTCGGTACGGGTGGCGGCGCCCGGGCGCACACGGCCAAGCTGCTCGAGCTCGGCCACGAGGTGTTCGTGGGCACCCGCGACCCGCAGGCCACGCTCGCCCGCACCGAGCCGGACATGATGGGCAACGCGCCCTACGGCCAGTGGCTGGCCGACCACCCGGGCACCACCCTGCTGACCTTCGGTGACGCGGCGGCCGCCGCCGACGGTCTGGTCATCGGCGGCATCGACGGCCGCAACGCCGTCGCCACCCTGACCGCCATCGCGGACGGGCTCGCCGGCAAGACGCTGATCGACTACGCCGTCCCCTACGTCTACCAGCACCGGAGCGAGCACCCCTGGCCCACGCCGTGGGGCGTCATGCCGAAGCTGGAGCCGTGCGACACCGACAGCCTCGCCGAGCAGATCCAGCGCGCCCTGCCGGCGACGAAGGTCGTCAAGAGCTTCGTCACCCAGGAGCAGGCCACCGTCGTCCATCCGGCCGCCGTCGGCGGCGGCGACCACACCATGTTCGTCGCCGGCGACCACGCGGACGCCAAGCAGCAGACCGCCGATCTGCTGGAGTCCTACGGCTGGAGCGACGTCCTCGACCTCGGCCCCCTGGTGTGCGCCCGGGGCATGGAGATGTACGCGCACCTGCACTCCGCCATCGGCTTCGGCCTCGGACAGCAGTTCGGCGGCCACTTCGGCCTCAAGGTGGTCCGCTGACCCGGCCCGCTACGTGCCCTCGGCCCCGCCGGCGGTGGCTCCGCCCATCGGGAGCCGGAGGGGGGCGAGGGCGTCCTGGTCCCGGGGGGCACGGCGCTGCCCCGGGACGAACGCGGTCCGGCCGGCGAGCGCCCGGCTGATGGCCCGTGCCTCGACACCCGCCTGGTACAGCGCGCCGCTCAGCGGATTGGTGAAGCCGGCGAAGTACAGGTGCGGAGCGGCTGCACTCGTCTGCGCCCCGTGGACCACCGGACGCCCCGACCCGTCCAGGACGTCGACACCGGGCAGGAGTTCCGCGAGCCCGGTCCGGTAACCGGTCGCGGCGATCACGGTGTCGGGCACCAGGACGGAGCCGTCCGCCAGGCGCACCCGCACCCCGGCGAAACCGGCCACCGCTGCCACGGGCTCGACCCCGCCGGAGCGCACCGCCGCCACGAACCCGTGGTCGAGCACGGGGTTGTTCCCCTCCCGCGCGTTACGGGAGAAGGGCCCGGTCCGGGGCCGCGGGATCCCGAAGGACGTGAGGTCCGGCACCGCGCACCGCTGGGTCAGCAGCGCGGACCGGTCCCGCCAGGCCGGCGGCAGGAACTCCGTCAGCCGGCCGGCCAGGTGCCAGCGGCTGGAGCCGCGCGGCAGGATGTTCGGCGGGGTGCGAACGGCCAGCCACACCTTCTCGGCCCCCTCGGCCGCCAGGACGCTCGCGATCTCCGTGCCGCTGTTCCCGGCGCCGACGACCAGCACGGCCCTTCCGCGGTAGGGCGCGGGACTGCGGTAGTCGGCCGCATGCAGGAGCCTGCCGCCGTACGCGTCCCGCCCGGGCCAGTCCGGGATCCGGGGGAGGTTGCAGCGCCCGGTCGCCACCACCACCGCCCGCGCCGCGAGCACGCCACCGCTGGTGTGCACCCGCCACCGTGCCGCCGCTCCGGCCGCGCCCGGCTCGATGCGGTGCACCACCGTCCCCACGCGCACCCGTAGCCCGTGGAGTGCCCGGTAGCGCTCCAGATACGCGACGAAGTCGTCCCGTGCCACCCAGGGGCCGGAGCTGCGGGGCAGCGCCAGTCCCGGCAGGTGGGAACCACCACGCGCGGTGTGCAGTTCGAGGTGGTCATAGCGCTCGGCCCAGCGCACCCCCACCCGGTCGCCGCGTTCGAGCACGAGCGCCGGCACGGCCGCCCGGTGCAGCATGGCCGCCACGGCCAGGCCGCTCGGCCCCGCCCCGATGACCACCACGGGCGGAGCGTCGACCACGGCTGCTCGGGTCATGTCGGTCGGTTTCGTCATCGGTGTGCAAACGATCACCTGCGGTCGAGGACACGGCGAACCTCTGGCCGCCGGGCGCACGGCGGGCGAGCCGTGGTCCGCGCGGCCGTCGCGTCCGACGGCTACCGGGCCGGCCAGAACTGGGCCAGGGCCGCCTCCTTGTACGGGGCGGGGCTCACGCTGAGCTCCCCCGCGAAGGGGCGGTCCAGCACCATCACCAGCAGCAGGCTGAAGCCGATCAGCCCGGCCACCGCCGACACGAAGAGCAGCTGCATCCTCAGGCTGCGCAGGCCGAACAGGAAGGTCAGCGGGAGGATGACCAACGCCCCTCCGTAGACGAGCACCTGGAGCAGTCCCGGCAGGGAGGTCTCGGCCATGGTGACCCGCGCCCGGCGCTGTCCGGCGACGTTGTTGAGACGGGTGGCCGCCTCCGCGTAGAAGGTCTCGCTGCGCTTGCCGACCGGTTCGTAGGCCTGGAGCGCGGTGTACATCGCGTGCGTCTGGGCGGCGGTCGCCTCGTAGCTCGGCTCGCCCTCGCGCATGAGGGGCCACTGGACTTCGACGACGGCGTGCACGTAGTTCCCGACCGCCCGCTCCACGCGGGCGCGCTCGGCGGGCGGGAAGGCCTCGGCGCTGCGGACGACGAGGGCCAGGTCGGTGGCCTCGCTCGCGACGACGTTCTGGGTGGTCTCCAGTTGCGTCCAGAGGGTGACCACGACGAAGGCGAGGATGATGCCGTAGATCGCACCGAACATCCCGAGGGCGACACCGACCATCTCGTTGTGCTCGCCGCCCGCGAGGTGGGGGAAGCGGCGGCGGGCGGCCACGCTGCCGCCGAGGGCGAGGGCGACGAAGCCTCCGACGAGGAGGAGGCCGAGGGAGAACGTGCTGAGGTGGTTCAACAGCCAGAGGATCATGCCCTGTCCAACGACGACCCCCGGAGAAGAGAGCGGCCTTCCGCGCATCGGCCCGCGACCGGCCCGGTCTCCTCCGGGGGGCCCGCGTGCCGGCGCCGCCCCGCCGGAGCGTCAGGGAGGGGTGGTGCCGCCGCGGCCGGGTTCGGCGAGGAACCGGCGCTGGTCGGCCAGGAACCCGTCCGCGAAGAGGGAGCGGGGGCGGAAGAGCGCCACGAGGGCGGTCGTGAGTTCCGACTCCCCGATGGACTGCTTGACCAGTGAGTGGTTCCCGTCCGGGTAGTGCTCGACCGTCAAGGCGCCGCCCGTCTCCAGCACCCCGCGGTAGACGCGCTCGGTGTCGGCGGTGTCGACGTTGACGTCATGGCCCGCGAGGACCAGCAGCACGGGTACGCCGCGCAGGACCGGGAGGTCCCGCGTGGCGTCCGCGGTGTAGTTCCGGGAGATGAAGCCCCACCGACGGGCGGTCATGCCCCGCACGTCACCGCCCGTGGCCCTCGCGTACTCCTCGAAGGGCGCCCGGCGTTCCAGCAGGCGGCGGGTGGTCTCGCTCCTGGCGGTCTCGGCCTCGACACGGGCTGCCGAAGCGCCGTCGGCCCGCAGCTCCGCGAGGAGGTTGTAGCGGCCCTGCCGGAGCCAGTTGACCGCGGGCGACACGGCGATGACGAAGCTCACGGGTGTCCTGGCGGCGACCTTCGGCAGGACCCATCCCGCCTGGCTCGCGCCCCAGAGCCCGATCCGGGCGGGGTCGACGTCCGGGCGGGCGCGCGCCCAGGCGATGGCGGCGGCCGCCTCGTCGGCCCGGTCGTCCATGGACTGGGAGAGCCAGTCGCCGGGTGCGCCGGCGACGCCGGGTTTGTCCCAGGACAGGGAGGCGTAGCCGGCCTTGGCGTTCGCCTCCCACATGGGCCGGTACCCGCCGTCGTGCGTGGCTCCGATGGGGCCGTCGCCGTGGACGTACACGATCAGGCCGTGCTGTCCGCGACCGTCCCGGGGCGTGGCGAGTACGCCGTTGAGGGTGTGGCCGCCGTGGCGGATCGAAACCCGTCGCTCGGTCACGTCGTAGGAGTTCTGCCACAGCACCACCCCCACGAGGCCGGCGGCCGTGAACAGGAGCGCGACGAGTAACCACAGGGTGATGCGGAGACCGCGCCGTCGGGACCGGACCTTGGGACACATCAGCTGACCGCCTCTGTTCGGGGACGTGCCTCGTAGAAAACTATCACTACGCATACGATCGTAGATGCGATGATAGTTCGAGATGAGGGTTGCGAAGAGGGGAGTACGACATGGCAGCGGACGTGCCGGGCAGCGGTACCGGCCCCGTGGTGGTCCGGCGGGGGATCCCGGCCGGAGCGGAGCGGCGGGCCGCGGAGCTGTACTGGGGCGCTTTCGGGCGCAAGCTCGGCCCCGCCCTGAATCCGCCGGACAAGGCGGTGGCCTTCCTCGCCTCCCACCTCAACGCCGACCGGGCGGTCTGCGCGGTCCTCGACGGACGGCTCGTCGGCCTCGCCGGTTACCAGCTCGGCGGCCGGGCCCTCACCGGGGGATCGGCCTCCGCCGTCCTGAACGCCTACGGCCACCTGCGAGGGCTGCACCGCCTCCTCGTCCTCGCCCTGTTCGAACGCCACCCGGCCCCCGGGCAGCTCGTCATGGACGGGATAGCCGTGGAAGCGGGCCTGCGCGGCCGCGGCGTCGGCAGTGCGCTCATCGAGGAAGTGGCCGCCGTCGCGGCGGAGCAGGGCTGCCGCCAGATCAGACTGGACGTCATCGACACCAACCCGCGCGCGAGAGAGCTGTACGAGCGGCGCGGCTTCACCGCGGTGCGCACCGAGCCCACGCCCTACCTGCGCCGGCTGCTGGGGTTCGGCGCGGTGACCACCATGCACCGCCCCGTCGGGGCGAACGGGCCGAGAGAAACGCGCACACCATGACCGAGCACATCGAGATCCCCACCCGCATGCTCGTCCATGCGCTGATCCGCGAGGACGCCACCGTCGACGCGCAGGAGCTGTACGCCGTCGCCAACACGCTGGGCATGAGCGACCAGCAGGTGCGGCTGTGCATCAAACGCCTCGTGGCCGACGGCCGGTTCACCCATCAGGGCCGTGGCCGCAAGGCGCAGCTGCACGCGACGGCGGACACCATGCGCACCCTCGCCCCCAACGCCGACTTCGTCCGGCACGCCTTCCGGCAGGACGCCGGGCTCGCCCCCTGGGACGGCGTCTGGCACCTGGCCGCCTTCGCGGTCCCCGAATCGGCGCGTACGGTCCGGGACTCCCTGCGCGAGACGCTCGTACACCTGGGAGGCGCCGCGCTCCAGGGCGGGCTCTACGTGTGCGCCAACGCCTGGGAACCGTACGTCGAGGAAGCGGCCCACCGCCTCGGCGCCCATGGCGCGCTCACCCTGCTGACCACGACGGACCTGCGCAGGGGCGACGCCCGGGAGCCTGCCGCGCTCGCCTCCCTCCTGTGGCCCTTGCGGGAGGTCGCCGACCGCTACCACCGCCTGAGCCGCCTCACCCGGCCCCGCCTCGCCCGGCTCACCGACGCCACGGCCCTCTCCCCGTCGGCCCTCCTCACCCTCGCGGTCGAGCTGGCCGCCGAACTCACCCGCGCCATGGAGCCCGACCCGCTGCTGCCTCCGGAGCTCCTGCCCCGGCCGTGGCCCGGCACCGAGGCGCGGGAGCTCATCGCCCTCAGCTGGGCGGCCCTCCACGAACGGGACGGCGACGAAGCCCGTCCGGCCCTCTTCCGCCTCTACGCCGACATCACCCGCGAAGCGGCAGAGCGCGCCGCGCAGACGGGAGGAACCGCCCCGCGGCGCGGCTGACCGCGAGGGCGGGGTCAGCTGGTGGTCTGCCGGACGAGGTGGTCGACGACGTCGAGGTGGCTGTGGAGCCGGCGGTAGGCGGCGCGTTGGCGGTCGGCGCCGTTGCCCTGTCCGGCCAGGCGCTGGCGGGCCGCTCGGACGGTGGTGAGGTCGCCGGGGCCCAGGGCGGGCAGGGCGCTGCTCCACAGCTCGTCGAGGCAGCGGGAGGCGGGCCGGAGCCGGCCGGAGGGAAGGTCGATGCTCTGGCCCCGTACGCCGTCGCGCGCGGCGCGCCAGTAGGCGGCCCGCAGCATCTCCGCCTCCGGCCGCGGCCCGGGCCGTCCGTCGCGTACGGCGGTGAGGGCAGCGGCGGCGAGGCCTTTGACGGCGCCGGCCAGCACGAGGGTGTCGTCCACCGTGGGGGCGGCGTCGGCGACGCGGACTTCCAGGGTCGGCACGTGGTGGGAGGGGCGGATGTCCCAGTAGACGCCAGCGCGGTCCAGGACGGTGCCGCTCGTGACGAGCCGGCCGACGAGGTCCTCGTAGTGGCCGGCGGATTCGAAATAGGGCGGAGGCCCGGCCACCGGCCAGCGGCCCCAGCTCAGGGTGCGCCAGCTGTCGTAACCGGTGTCCCGGCCGTCCCAGTAGGGCGAGTTGCCGCTCAGGGCGATGAGGGCCGGCAGCCAGGGCCGCAGGTGGTTGCTGACGGCGAGCGCGGTGGTGAGGTCGGGGACCTCGACGTGGACGTGGCAGGCGCACACGGTCTGTTCGTGGTCCAGGGCGCGGAAGGTGGCCAGGCTCTGCGCGTAGCGCTGTCCGGCTGCCAGCGGCGGGGGAGTGTGCTGCCCCAGGACGGGTGTTCCGCTGGAGATGACGCGCAGTCCCAGGCGGGCGGCGGCGCGGGCGACGGCGCGGCGGGTGTGGCGCAGGTCCTCGTCGAGGGCGGTGAGGCTGGTGTGGGGGTGGGTCCGGACCTCGACCTGGTAACGGGTCAGTTCGGTGGTGGCCCGGTCGCCGAGTTCCGCGGCCGCTTCGGCGACGACCTTGTCCGCCCGGGTGCTGAGCTGCCGGGACACGGGGTCGATGACGAGGTACTCCTCCTCCACGCCCACCCGCACCGCGGGCACGGCACCGGTGCGAGGGGAGGAGGGGGCGTGGACCGCCGGTGAGGGGGCGGGGGCGGATGTCCGCTGCTCGCTCTTCATGGCGACCAGTGTGTCACTTACGGTAACGGCAACCAGGGAATTGGCCGGAAGAAGCCCAGGTGAGGCGCGTACCCGCATCCCCCGCCACGGCCTGCGGCCCCGCCGGCGCCACCGCCGTGCACCCTCACGCCTCTCCCCGGCCCCTCGCGGCGACGGCCGTTGGGCGCGGAGCTGCGTAACGCCGGTCCTGACGGGGCACACGCGGGGGAACTGTCCGCGAGTGGAGAGGATCCCGCATGCCGGCCCGGCCCGTCCCCGCGTACGGAGCACAGCCCGGCCACGACGCCCTGCTGGGCGGCCGCTACCGCCTCCAGGCCCTCATCGGATCCGGCGGTACCGCTGACGTCTTCCGCGGCGTCGACGAGGTGTTGGGCCGTGAGGTCGCCGTCAAGGTGTTCCGCGCCGGCACGGACACCGTCACCGCCGACCGCTTCTGCGACGAAGCCCGCACCCTGGCTCGGCTCTCCCACCGCGCCCTCGTCACCGTCTACGACGCCGGCCGTCACGGACAAGGCGCCTTCATGGTGACCGAGTTGATCCGGGGCGTCACCTTGCGCACCCGCATGGACGCCGGCCCGCTCAGCCCCGTCCAGGTGACACGGCTCGGCGCGGACCTCGCCTCGGCACTCGACCACGTCCACGCCCACGGGATCATCCACCACGACGTGAAACCCTCCAACGTCCTCCTCCCCGAGGGTGATTGCCCCCACCTGGCCGATTTCGGGCTGTCCAGGACCGTGCACGACCGGTCCCACAGCGCGCCCGACACCCTGGTCGGCACCCTCGCCTACATGGCCCCCGAGCAGTTCCTCGGCCAGGGCGCGAGTCCGGCCAGCGACATCTACGCCCTGGGCCTGACCCTGATCGAAGCGCTCACCGGCCGCCGCGAGTACCAGGGGACCCCCGTCGAGGTCGGCACCGCGCACCTGCTCCGCCCGCCCCGGCTGCCCGACGGCCTGCCGGGCGGCCTCGGCAGACTGCTGAAGGCGATGACCGAACAGGACCCGCAGGCGCGCCCCGACGCCGCCCGTGCCCACCTGCGCCTCCAGGACATCGCGCGCCCACCGGCACCCCGCGCCGCCCTTGTCGACACGGCGGACACCGGCACCTCGACGCACCGCAGGCCCTCACCGCCCCTCGCGGCCGCACGTTCCGCCGTACCGACCGCGCGAGCGGCCGCACCAGCGTGGCGCAGGCCCGCCACCCGGCGGCGTGCGGCCGCCATGGGGCTCGCGGCGGTGAGTGTCGCGGGCGCCTGCGCGCTCCTGACAGGCGGCCTTCCGGGAGGCGACAAGGCACCTCCCGCCTCGAAGACCGTCCACAGCCTGACCCCGTCACCGGGCACCGAGGCGGCAGCCCCCCGGCTCACGCCGCCGGCACCCCCGCCGCCCTCGGCGTCCGACATCCGCGACGCGGGGGCCCCGGCGCGGTCCACGACCCCGGAACCCGGGCCGTCCTCCACCCACGGCGATCCTCCCGCCCCGCCAGGGGCCGACGACCAGCCGGCGGGAACGAAGCCGGCCGGGACCAAGGACAACCGCGGAAAGGCGAAGGGCAAGAAGGAGAAGGGGCGGCCGAACTGACCGAAGGGGCCTCCGGACCGCCTCGGCATGCAAGGAGCCTGACGCCCCGTGCCCGCGCGGCGGGGCATGACGGAGCGGTTCACCTGTACGCGCCCGCGGGTCAGCGGCCACCGGACGGCTGCGGCCGGTAGACAGGCACGAGGTGTGCGAGGCGCCGGTTCCCGGTGCCGGCACGCCCGCCGCGCCCCTTCGCCGGAAAAGGCCACGCATGGAGACGACGACCGAACCGATCGCTCCCGTACCGATGCCCGGGCGGACGCCCGGGCAGGTGATCGTCACGTGGTTGACGACGACGGACCACAAGAAGATCGGACACCTCTACCTGATCGCGTCCTTCGGGTTCTTCCTGATCGGCGGCGTCCTGGCGCTGCTCCTGCGCGCCGAGCTGGCGCGGCCGGGGATGCAGATCGTCTCGAGCGAGCAGTACAACCAGGTCTTCACCCTGCACGGCACGATCATGCTGCTGTTCTTCGCGACCCCCACCTTCGCCGGCTTCGCCAACGCCATCATGCCCCTCCAGATCGGCGCCCCCGACGTGGCGTTCCCCCGGCTGAACATGCTGTCCTTCTGGCTGTTCCTCTTCGGCGGCCTCATCGTGGTGGCGAGCCTGCTCACCCCCCAGGGCGCCGCCGACTTCGGCTGGACCGCCTACGCCCCGCTCTCCGGCGGCGAACGGACCCCCTACGTCGGCGGCGACATGTGGATCATGGGGTTGGCGCTGTCCGGCTTCGGCACCATCCTCGGCTCCGTCAACTTCGCGACCACGATCATCTGCATGCGCGCGCCCGGCATGACGATGTTCCGGATGCCGGTGTTCACCTGGAACATCCTGTTGACGTCCGTCCTGGTCCTGTTCGCCTTCCCCGTGCTGGCGGCGGCGCTGCTGGCGCTGGAGGCCGACCGGCGCTTCGACGCGCACGTCTTCGACCCGTCCAACGGCGGAGCGCTGCTGTGGCAGCACCTGTTCTGGTTCTTCGGGCACCCCGAGGTCTACATCATCGCCCTGCCGTTCTTCGGGATCGTGACCGAGATCTTCCCGGTCTTCTCCCGCAAACCCCTCTTCGGCTACCTCGGCCTGATCGGCGCGACCATCGCGATCTCCGGGCTCTCCCTGACGGTGTGGGCGCACCACATGTTCGCCACCGGCGCCGTCCTCCTCCCGTTCTTCTCCTTCTTGACCTTCCTGATCGCCGTGCCGACCGGCGTCAAGTTCTTCAACTGGATCGGCACCATGTGGAAGGGGTCCATCTCCTTCGAGACGCCGATGCTGTGGTCGATCGGGTTCCTGGTCACGTTCCTCTTCGGCGGACTGACCGGCATCATCCTGGCCTCGCCCCCCATGGACTTCCACGTCACGGACTCGTACTTCGTCGTCGCGCACTTCCACTACGTGGTCTTCGGCACGGTCGTCTTCGCGATGTTCGCCGGCTTCTACTTCTGGTGGCCGAAGATGACCGGCACCATGCTCGACGAACGCCTCGGGAAGATCCACTTCTGGACGCTGTTCATCGGCTTCCACACCACCTTCCTCGTCCAGCACTGGCTCGGAGCGGAAGGCATGCCCCGCCGCTACGCCGACTACCTCGCCGCCGACGGCTTCACCGCCCTGAACACGCTCTCCTCCATCGGCGCCTTCCTCCTGGGACTGTCCACGCTGCCCTTCCTCTACAATGTGTGGAAGACGGCCAAGGACGCCCCCCGGATCACCGTCGACGACCCCTGGGGGTACGGACGCTCCCTGGAGTGGGCCACCTCCTGCCCGCCCCCGCGCCACAACTTCCTGACGATGCCGCGCATCCGCTCCGAATCCCCCGCCTTCGACCTCCACCACCCCGAGATCGCCGCCCTCGAACGCAGCGAGAACGAGGGCCGGCGCGACGTCGTCGACCAGGACCAGGCCCTCTCCCCGCCCCGCGACGTCGGCCCCGACGGCCGCAAGCCCAGGTAGCCCCGTGGAACGCCCCTCACCGCGGGACACGGCCGCGGGCCTGGCCCGGCTCGAGGGCTACCTGATGAGCCGGGCGGCCCTCCACGAAGCGCAGACGCAGGCCGAAGCCCTGGCGCGCCGCCTGACGTGGCTGGGGCGCGCGGAACAGGAGGAGGTCGCACGCATGGTCGCCGCACACCACTTGCGGCTCCACAAGGACGCCATGACCGCGATCGTGACGCGCAGCCGGGAACTGGAAGCCGAGTACGAGGCCCGCTACGGCACCCTCCGCAACCGCCTCCTGTTCTTCTGGCTGGTCCTGGCGCCCCTGGCCGCGGGCAGCGTCCTCGCCCTGCTCCTGACCAGACCGTAGGGGCCTGCTCAGGCCGAGGGCTCGTCCGCCTCCGCGGCGTCGACGAGAGCGGTGTAGCCCAGGTGGAGGGCGTCGGAAACGGCGACCGCGGCCAGCGTGCGCACCGCTGCCGAGGTGGCCCGCGGCCAGACCATGCGCGCTGCGGTGAGAGCGGTCGCGACCCACACGCCCAGGCAGAAGGGGCAGGTCAGCAGTGCGCCGACGGTGGGGTGGCCGGCCTTGGGCACCTCGTTCAGTTCTGCCGGCGCCCCTTCCTCCTCCACCTCGGTGAAGGGGGCGCGCAGGGGGCGGGTGACCTTGGCCTTGCCGAGCAGGCGGGTCAGCCGGAAGGTCGCCGCCGCCGTCACCAGCAGCTCCGGCAGTGCGACGGGGCCCTCGCCGGGGTGGCCGCGGCGCCGTACCAGGAGGGCCCAGCCGCCGGAGTAGGCCGCGAAGGCCGCGAGCGTGAGCCCGTGCCTCGGCGCGGGCTCCCCCTGCGGGACCGCCGCGCGGCCCCGCCGTGAACCGTCGTAGGCGGCCTCGCGCAACGCCCGCAGAGCGCGGCCGGGAGGCAGGTCCGCCAGGCAGTTGACGTAGGGATCGAACGCGAGGGGCGCCTGCGGCGCCGGCTCGGGGCCGGCTCGCAGCGTCAGGGTGGCGAACGGGCGCCAGGCCTCACCGGCAGCGGCGGCGCACAGCCGGTACCGGACCGGCCCCTCCTTCAACGAGGCGGCGAGTGCGCGGAGATCGGCGGGCAGCCGCCGCTCGCCCGCCACGGGCAACGCGACGATGACCCGCTCCCGGTCGGGGAAGCGGTAGCTCGTGAGGGTGCTGTACGGGGCGGTGGCATGCCGTCGCGGCAGGGGCAGGTGGCGGGTCAGCCGGGCGGTCCCGCTGGAGGTCAGCAGCACGTCGAACGGCCGTCCGCCGCCCGCGTCCAGGACCCGTACGGCGAGCCCCATCCCGTCGGGCAGCGGGCTGGGCAGACCGGCCGCGCGGGACCACCGCACGACCGCTTCGTACCGCCCGGGCTCGTCGAGGAGGGGAACCGCCCACACCTTCCCTCCCGGGGGAGTGACATCGACCGTACCGCTGATCACCAGCCCGTCGGGGTGGAGGGCGGGACGACGCCGCACGCGTGCGACTGCATAGGCGAGGACACGGGCCACAGCCGCCGCCCGCGTCATTTCTCCTCCTGGAAGGAGACGGGCAGCCGTCGGCCCCGGGGCACCGACGATGCCGTCCCGCCCACCGGGCGTCGCGAGGAGAACGGGTCGGACCGTGCGTGCCGCACGGGGAAATAGCGGTTCATGGGCGGCGCATGCCCCCTCCCGGCCGCCTCATGTGAGGACGGGGCAGACCGTCACCCCCGTCGCGCTCGACCGTCGGTCGCGGCCGTCCCGGACCGTGCGGGCCGACGGATCCGCACGGGCGCAGGGACCCCCGCAGGGGGGTCAGGCCGGCCCCCAGCGGCGGGCCAGGAGGCGGGGAGCCATCCGGACCACGGCGCCGGCAGCGCCACCGATCGCAGCGCCGGCCGCGACGTCCGAGGGGTAATGAGCACCGCGGTGGACCCGCTCGACAGCCACCAGCGCCGCGGGCACGGCACACACCGCCCCCGCCCACGGCCAGCAGGACGCCACGGCCGCGGTGAACGCCACAGCGGCGGCCGTGTGGCCGGAGGGGAAGGAGGAACTGTCGGGCCGGTCCTGGACATCATCGTCCGGGAACCACTCAGCGGGCGGCCGGGGCCGTTTGACCAGCTGTTTCGCGACGCCGTTGGACAGCACCTCGGCGATCGCCATACCGGCGATCCCGGCGGCCGCCGCCTTGCGGCCGCGCCACCCGCCGCCCGCCGCCATGACGACGGCCGCCGCCCACCACAGCTTCGTGTGCTCGGCCGCTTCCTCGACCGCGGGCAGGAACCTGCGTACACCGGGCAGGTCCCAGGTGGCGACGCGCCGGGTCAGCCGGTGGTCACCACCTCGCAGCACGGCCAGAACCCCCATGGCATCCTCCACGTGCTCGGGCGCTTTCCCCACCGTGGCCTACCCGGGCAGGGCCCGCCGACACCCGCCCCATGAAGCCGTGAGCGGGGCCGAGTCCCGGTCACATCGCCTGGGCGGCCTCGGAGTCGGGAGCGAGGGGGAAGAGGTCGGTGGCGCCGGTCAGCGCGAGGACTTCGGCGAGCTGGCGGGTGCAGGGGCCGGTGAGGACCAGGCGCTGGTCGCGGTGGTCGTGCAGGGTGTGGAAGAGACTGCTGTCGGCGAACGTGACGCGGCTGAGGTCGACGATGGTCCGCTGGGCCTGGTAGGCGGTGAGGGCGGTGCGCAGGACGTGGACGGTGTCCAGGTCCAGCTCCCCGCTGACCCGGACCAGCACCGTTCCCGGCGGTGTGTCGAGCGGGCGCGCGCTCGCCTGGGCAAGAGCGTGCGCGGGGTGCCGGGCGTCGGCGGGATGCGCGGCGTAGAGCATCTGGAACATGCCAGCCTCCGGGTCGGGTGGAGCCCTCCTGCTCCCGTGGGCGGGGAAGGAGTGCACGGTCCCTCGTGCGGGCCGTGCGGTTGAGGAGGTCCGTACCCGGAGCGCCCTCTCGTCCGAGGGGATGCGGCAGCGCGGTGGTCGCCAACGGCAGTTCCCACCCTACGCCCCGCACCCGGGGCGGGGGCATAAGCGCTGGTGGGGGCCGCACGGCACACGGGCCCGGCATCCGTGCCGGTGAGGCGGTCGCCGAGGGGGAGGCGGCCGAGGGCCACCGCCCGGCCTGCTCCGCATGAATCCCTCGAGCAGGGGAAGACGCACTGGCCACGCAGCGATCACGCGTGACGGGAACCGGCACAGAGCCGGCTGAGGAGCTCAAGAGGTGGAGCATGGCCTCGCAACGAGCGGGCGCACGCCCGACGGAAACCCCCGCCGGCGGCAAGGACCGCCCGACGCCGTGGAAGGAATTCCACAGGGTCATCGACCAGATGTTCGACCTGATGGAAGGCGTGCACAAGGACGACGGTGCCTCCGCGTCACCCGCGGCGGCGCGCCGCAAGCCGGTCGCCGGTGGCGGATGACGGGGCTCCGGGACGCGCGCGGTGCCTGTGCCGTAGCACGAGGGCGGGAGCGATCCAGCACGCGACGCACCAGAGCACCAGGGTCGCGTCCAGGACGACGGCCGGGGCCGCACCGGTGATCTGGCGCAGGACCACCAGGAGGCCCAGGGAGGTCATCCCGAGGAGCAGCGCCAGGCCGACCGCGACGAGGCGGGATGCCCAGGCGACCGCTTCGGGTTTCAGCTCCAGCCCGGTGACGAGCCGGTGCAGTGCCACCGGGCCGGTCAGCGCCGCCATGGCAGCGGCCCCGCACAGCACGCAGACCAGGTAGAGCAACCGGTCGGTGTCGTTCAGCCGGCCGTAGGCGGGGGTGAACACGACGGCCAGCAGGAAGGCCAGCAGCAACTGCACGGCCGTGAGGACGGTCCGCGCCTCGTGCATCAGCTCCACCCAGAGGCGGTCGGCCCGCTCGTCGCACGTTTCCCGACGCTGCCCCACGTTCGACGCCCGGGCGATCACGGGGCGCCGCCGAGCGCACGAGCCAGGTCATCCGTGACCATGGTCGGTCACCTCCTGAGGCTTTCCATGCCCCCGACTCGCGCCTACCCGCGTCACCTGCCCCGTAACTTCCGCCCCCGCAGCCGGCCTGCGGGGGCGGGGGCTTCCTCAGGCGTCCGTGTCCTTGGCCATGGCTCCTCGGATGGCGTCGCGGGTCCGGTCCACCAGGGCGGCCACGGGGCCCAGCACCATGTTGGCCGAAGCGCTCTCCACCCCCGGATGCGGGTGGGTCGGTGCCATCTTCTCGGCGGCCTTGACCGCCTTGGCCATGGTCATCAGCCGGGCTCGGGAGCTGCTGCGGCGCAGCTGCGCGAATTCGTAGCGTTCCTCGGCACGGGCGTGCGCGAGGACGGCATCGCGCAGGGAAAGCAGCGCCGGCATGAACTTCGGGTCCCCGGTGTCCATGCCGTCGAGGCGCGCCAGGAGCTCCTTGGCCGCGTTCTCTTCGGCGAGCCGCTCCTGCACGACGTCCTCACCACCGTCGAAGACCCTGCGGGCGTGGGGATGGACGACCTCCTCCTCCGCCGTCTCGTGGACGGCCAGGAGCCGCACCAGGCGGTCGAAGGCGTCCTTGCGGGCCTCGCCCCGGCTCAGCCGTACTTCGTCGAAGAGGGTGTGGATCTGCCCGTGCTGGCGTACCAGGAGAGCCACCACGTCCTCCCCGGCCGCAGGGTCACCCACCTGCTTCTCGTCGTCCTGCACACGATCCTCCTGCGAGTGCGAAGGTGCCGGCGGCACCCGGGTCTTCGGTCGGCTCACGCGCGCTGCGACGGGTCGGGATGCGGCCCCTCGGTCTCCACGCGGTAGTCCCGTCCGAACATCTCCTGGTGCTGTTCGATGACCCGGTCGCTGGGCGGCGCCTCCCCGTCGTGGATCCGCGCCTGCATGTCCTCGAACCGTTCGTGCGCCTCCCGCACGTAGCCGGCACCCAGCGTGGTCAGGTCCATCTGCGTGGCCAGGAGCTCGCGCAGGTAGGCCTTGTTCGGCTCGAAGGTGAGCACGTCGGGCAGCTCCGGCGCGAGGATCTCCTCGGGATCGCGCCCGTCGTGGCGCCGCATCATGTCGCACGCGAGCCGCAGGTGCTCCAGCTCCATGTTCAGGTGCAGCTCCCACACGGCCTTCACCTTGGGGTGGCTCTCCTGCTCCATGAAGGAGTGGTAGAGGTAGCACTCGTTGTACTCGTGGGTGACCAGCTGCTCCCACCACGTCTCACCTGGATCCACCAACGACTCGTAGTGGGTGACGTGCTCTTCCTCGATGAGGCCGATCTCCTGGTAGAGCTGACGGGCGATCGGTTCCATATAGGTGGGACCGGTGTTCATGTAGAAGTTCATCGTCTGCTGCTCGGCCGACAGGATCGTCAGCGCGTGGAGCTTCGACAGCGGATCGGTGGCCGCCTTGTCGTAGGCATCGCGCACGTTGTCCGCCGGATTGCGGTGGTGCATCCGGGTCGGGCGCCCCGGCATCACCTCGGTCAGGCCGTCCACGATCGCCTCGGCCTTGCGGTGCTCGATCATCTCGTACAGGTTCGCGTACCGGTACAGGTGGTCGAAGTCCTCCAGCACCCCGAACTCGTACGCCTGCCGCAGATAGGGGTCGGGTTCCATGCGCGCCACCCACGACGTCAGGTCGACCGCGACCTGCTCGTACGCGATCGTCGTCTCCAGCACCGACGACACCCCGGGCAGCAGCCAGTTCACGACCTTCTGCTGCTGCGCCTCGATGTAACGGGTGCCGGCCAGTTGCCGCTTCACCTCGGGATCCACACAGTTGCGCGCGAGGTCGTGGCTGAAGAGGATGGCCTCCACCTCGATGCCGTTCATCGCGATGATGCGGCACCGGGTGTACGGGTCGCTCGCGTCCGGGTCGATCGGGGAGACGTTCAGCTCACGCCAGCTGCGCAGCTGGCGGTCCAGGGGGATACCGCGCTGTTCGAGCGGGTTGAAGGTCATGACGGTCACCGGCTTCCGAGCGGTTCCTGGTCCCGGGCACGATGCCCCGGGGACGGTGGCGGACCCGGGATCGCATGCCGCCGGACGGCTGCACGAAAGCCGTGATCCAGGCAGAAGGCCTTCCCGGGCCTCCTCCAGCCTTCAGCAGCCACCCGCCCGTGCGGCGCCGGACCGGCCGCGGGTCCGGCAACCCCACCCTTTCAGCCGAGCGGCACGCGCGGGACGACGCCCTCCGGCGCGCCGGCCCGACTGCTCGGGCGGCGCGGCCGGAGGGCGTCGTCACTTCACAGCTTGCGCGGCTCGGAGTTCTTGACCGGTTCGGCGACGTCGATGCCCGCAGGGATGAAGCCGCGCTTGCCCGCGGCCGCCAGCTCCGCGAGGTGCTGCCGGTACCGTGCCGGGGAGACGACCTTGGCGTTGAGGAGCATGCGCGAGTGGTCGACGCCGCACAGCTCCGCGCACTTGCCCCTGAAGGTGCCCTCCCGGCTGGGCGTCACCTCGAAGACGTTGACGTTGTGCCCTGGGAACACGTCCTGCTTCATCAGGAACGGCAGCACCCAGAAGGAGTGGATGACGTCCCTGGAGGTCAAGACGAAGCGGACCTTCTCCCCCTTCGGAAGCCAGAGGGTGGGCCCCGGATTGCCCGTCTGCGGGTTGCGCGTTCCGGGGACACCGACGTCGTAGACACCCTCGGCGCCCTCGGGGAAGGCGTTGCTGAACCTGGCCGGGATGACGTGCAGGGCGCGGTCGGCCTTCGCGTCGCCGGTGCCGGCGCTGCCGTCCACGTCCTCGATGTAGTTGAAACCCCAGCTCCACTGGAAGCCGACCACGTTGATGGTGTGGGCCGGCTTGGCGGAGAGGCTCAGGAGCTTGGCCTCGTCACGGGCGGTGAAATAGAAGAGCACCGAGACGATGATCAGGGGGACCACCGTGTACAGGGCCTCGATGGGCATGTTGTACCGGGTCTGCGGGGGGATCTCGACCTTGGTCCTGGTGCGCCGGTGGAAGATCACCGCCCAGATGATCAGCCCCCACACGAGCAGCCCCACGAGGAGCGCCGCCGCCCAGGAACCCTGCCACAAGGACAGGATCCTGGGCGCTTCTTCCGTGACGGGGGTCGGCATCCCCAGACGCGGGAAGCTCTGCCACGTGTATTCACAGCCCGAAGTCGTCGACAGGACCAGACACGCCAGGAGCACCTGCCCCGCTCTCCGCCGCTTCGCGGCCCGCCGTGCGCGGGTCCAGCCGTTGCCCTCCACTGCGCCTCCTGAAAGCCTGTCCGGACACCGGTCGGACGACGGCGGTGTCCTCGCCGTCGCTGACCTGAACCGGACACGAGGTGGGGACCGCGGTGCGGCAGGTCGTGGGAGGCAGGCCGGACACGATTCCCCGGACGGCCCCGCCAACGGCAGCGCAGCGACCATTGTCGGGACGAACCGCGGGGAACCAGCCCTGCGCGGGTCCGCGCCGCGCCGCGCTCACCCGTTCGGCCGTCACGGACATCGCGGCCGCCGGCCTCCCACGGCTCCCCGGCCCCACGCCCCGGATGGCGGGGTGGGTTGATAGCTTGATCATCATGAATCAGAGCCAGGTGCTGGAGGCGTTCCGCTGCGAAGCCGAAGAACTCTCCCGGGCGGTCACAGGCCTCCCGGATGCCCAGTGGGATCTCCCGACACGGTGTGAACCGTGGTCCGTACGAGAGCTGTTGGGCCATGTGTGCGTGGTGATCGCCTGGTTGCCGGACATGCTGGACGCTCCGTCGCCGGACCGCGCCGAGGTGTCCGCAGTGGAGTACTACCGGCCCGACGACCGTTTCGCCCCGGAGACCAACACGGCCCGCATCGCCCTGGCGCAGGGCCACGCGGCCGGGCGGGCCGACGGTGCCGCGCTCGCCGAGGACTTCGCCGAGACCTGGCAGCTGGTGGACCGGCTGTGCCGTGCCGAGCCCGAGACCCGCGTGGTGCGTACTCGGCACGGGGATGCGATGCTCCTGTCGCAGTTCCTGCTCACCCGGGTCGTGGAGGTCGCCGTCCACGGCCTGGACCTCGCCGAGGGGCTGGGGCGCGAGCCGTGGCTGACCCCGCAGGCCGCGGACGCCGTCCTGGAGCTGCTGCTCGGCCCGGACCGGATGGCCGTGCCCGCCGCACTCGGCTGGGACCGGGTCACGTTCCTGCGCAAGGCCACCGGGCGCGAGCCGCTCGGGGCGGCGGAGACCGCCGAGGTCGAACGGCTCGGCATCCGGTGGCTGACACTGGGCTGACGGCGGGACGACGGACCTACGGCCGACCGCACGAACCGAAGGCAGCCGCGCGGCACGAAGCGGCACCGGCGAGCCGCGACCCGGCAGCCGACACGGCGCGTCCCGCCGCCCGCCGCACCGGGGCGGAGGAACGTGCCGTCACCGCACGGCAGGCTTATCGTCCGTATATGGGCGACGTGCGGTGCGACGGGTGCGGTACGCGGCCACGACAGCGCGCCGCGGCGGTGGCCGGCGTGCCGGACCCGGCCGGACAGCCGGCGCGGGCAGCGGTGCCGGCGGACCGGAGGACCGGGGCCGGCCGGGCACGGACCGCGACGGCGCTGGGCGCCGGCGCCGAGGCGGCCCGGGGACGCGTCACAGGCACCCGCGGCGCTGCGGGGGCCGGACGGCACGCATGACCGGCCAGGCGCACGTTCCCTCCCCCGGAGGCGGGCCCGGCCCGGGTGCGGATCCACCGGATGACGTGCTGGGCGAGATCCTGAGGGACACGGGTGCCTCCGTCGGGATGGTGTACCTGCTGGCGCCGGGGGAGCGGGTCCTGCACCTCGTACTGATCTCGGGTGTGTCCCGGCGCATCGCCGCTCCGTGGGCCCGCATCCCCCTCGACGCCACGATTCCGGTGGCGGACGCCGTCCGCCACCGGCGACTGGTCTGGCTCGGCCACCAGGAGGACGTCGCCCGCCGTTACCCCCGCCTCGGCATCGTCCTGCCGTACGACTTCATGCTCGCCGCAGCCCCGATCGCCTCCGGCACCACTGCCTACGGCGGGGTGGTGCTGCTGTGGCCCGTCTGGCACCCACCGCACCTGAGCCCGGCCGAAGAGCAGACGATCACCGCCGGCTGCCGTCGTGCGGCGGCCTTCCTCAGGCAGGCTGCCGACAGCGGCCGTCCCCTGCGGATCCCGGACGAACCGCGCCGGCTGCCGCCGCCGGACCCCCGGGAAGCCGATCCGGTGCAGGCCCTGGCCGCCCTGGGGTTCACCCGGCGCCTCCCCGTGGGCTGCTGCGCTCTCGACCTGGACGGGCGGCTCACCTTCATCAACCCGGCCGGCACCGAGCTGGTCGGGGCCGCGTCCGCCTCCTTGCTCGGCAGACGTCCCTGGGAGGTGCTCCCGTGGCTGCGGGACCCGGTGTTCGAAGACCGCTACCGGGCAGCGGTGGTCGCCCGCCAGCCGACGTCCTTCACCGCCACCCGCCCACCCGGCACACGGCTCTCGTTCCAGCTCTACCCGGACGACACCGGCATCAGTGTCCACATCTCTCCCGCCGCCGAAGCAGCCGCCGGTCCCGCGGCCGCGCCGGGACATCCGTCCTCCGCCGAGCCCGTCGGCGCGGCGGCGCTGTACCACCTGACGCACGTCGCCACTGCCCTCGCGGAGGCCGCCGGCGTCAAGGACGTGGTCGAACTGGCCGCCGACCAGATCGTGCCGGCCTTCGGCCCCAAGGCCCTGGCCCTGATGACCGTGGAGGACGGACGCCTGCGGATCACCGGGGACCGCGGCTACAGCGCCGAACTGATGGCTCACTTCGACGCGGCGTCCCTGACCTCCGACATCCCGGCGGTGCACGCCGTCACCACCGGTGCGCCCGGCTTCTTCCCCACCTTCGCCGACCTCAAGCGGGCGCACCCGCCGGCTGTCCACCTGGACCGGATGGCCTCCTGGGCGTTCCTGCCCCTGACCGTGTCAGGCCGCCCCGTCGGATCGATGGTCCTGGGCTACGACCTGCCCCGCGCGTTCCCGCCTGCCGAGCGGGCCCTGCTCACCTCACTGGCCGGGCTGATCGCCCAGGCCCTGGACCGCGCCCGCCTCTATGACGCCAAGCACGCCCTCGCCCACACCCTGCAGACCGCCCTGCTGCCCCGCACCCTGCCGCACGTCCCGGGCCTGGACACGGCCGCCCGCTACAAGCCCGCCGGCCACGGCATGGACATCGGCGGCGACTTCTACGACCTCATCCGCTCCACGCCCACGACGGCCGTCGCGGTGATCGGCGACGTCCAGGGCCACAACACCACCGCCGCCGCCCTCATGGGCCAGGTCCGCACCGCCGTCCACGCCCACGTCACCGCCGGCGCTTCTCCCGGCGACATCCTCGCCCGCACGAACCGCCTCCTCGTCGACCTCAGCCCCGGCGTCTTCGTCAGCTGCCTCATCGCCCGCCTCGACCTCACCCACCACCGCGCCCAGCTGGCCACCGCGGGACACCCCCCTGCGCTGCTGCGCCACCCCGACGGCCGGACCCGCACCGTCCCCCTGTCTCCCGGGCTGCTGTTGGGCATCGATCCGGACGCCGACTACCCCACCACCGACATCCCGTTCCCGCCCGGCGCCCTTCTCGCCCTCTACACCGACGGACTCGTGGAAAGCCCCGGTACCGACATCGACCACGCCACCGCCGCGCTCGCCGGCCAACTGGACGCCGCGCAGCCCGAGGACCTGAACGCCGTGGCCGAAGCCCTCCTCCAGCACGCCGAGCGATCCGCACCCCGCCACGACGACATCGCCCTGCTCCTCATCCGGGTGACGTCCGCTCGATCCCCGTTCGAGGAGTCCTCGCCTCTGTCGTGTCAGCGTCAAGGCTGCACGGCTCCGCTGGGGACGAAAGGACACGAGGAATGACCAAGTCAAGGCGCAGCTTCGGCATCGGCGCGGTGGTGGCCGCGATCGTGGCGGCGATGATCACCTTCACGGGACCGCAGGGAGCCAGCGCGCAGGACCAGGCCCGCCGCGGATGGGACCACTTCACCTTCGGGGTGCCGTGGGAGGAGTCCTACGGGTACTCGCAGGGCATCAGGGCCGGGGACACGATCTACATCTCCGGGCAGGTGTCCCACGACGCGGCCGGGAACTTCGTCGGCGCCGGCGACTTCGAGAAGCAGGTGCGCACCTCGTTCGACAACCTGGACAAGGTCCTCGCGCACTACCGGGTCCCGCGCAGCCAGATCATCAGCATGAAGATCTTCACCAAGGACCTGCGCCAGAACTTCGACACGGCCGCCAGGCTGCACAAGGAGTACGTCGGCAACCACCGCACGACCGACACCATCGTCGGCGTCTCCGACATGTCGGTCCCCGAGCAGCTCGTGGAGATCGAAGCCATCGTCCAGGTCTCACCGCGCTCCTGACCGAGCGGACTCCTGTCCCTGCGGCGAGGACCACCGGGGACCCCCGAGGCGGCGGGTCCCCGCCCCCTCGGGGGTCCGCCGGCGCGTGTCAGGGAAGAGGGGGGCCGTCCGCGGGTCCGCTAGTACAGTTCCGCTGATCTTTGCGCGGCGGTAATCGAACAGTGGTACGGGCAACGGGGCGGGCGAGTGATGAGTACGGGCAGAACGGGAGCGGCGCCCCAGCGGCGCCTGGCCGTCCTCGACGGCATACGGGTCCTGGCCGCGCTGGCCGTGCTCTTCTACCACTACGTGGTCCTCGCCGGCGCCTGGGGCGAGCCGACCGCCGGGGTCTTCCCCGTCGCCCGTCGATTGGCGGTCTACGGCTGGCTCGGCGTCGAGATCTTCTTCCTCGTCAGCGGGTTCGTCATCTGCATGAGCGCCTGGGGCCGCAGCGTGGGCGACTTCGCGGTGTCCCGGGTCGCCCGGCTCTTCCCCGCCTACTGGGCGGCGGTGGCCCTGACCTCACTGGTGCTGTTCACCTGGCCCGAGGTGCGCCCGATCGCGGGGTTCACCGACGTCGTGGTGAACCTGTCGATGCTCCAGGGCGGCCTCGGGGTCCCGGACATCGACGACGCGTACTGGACGCTCTTCGTGGAACTCAAGTTCTACGTCCTGTTCGCACTCATGGCCCTGCGCGGGGTGACCTACCGCAACTGCGTGCTGTTCTGCGGGGTCTGGACACTCGCCGGGGTGGTGGCACCCACCGCCGACAGCGGGGTGCTGTCCTTCTTCGCGATGCCGTCCGCGTCCCCTTACTTCATCGCCGGCATGGCCTTCCACCTGATGCGCCGCTTCGGGCCGAACGCCGTCCTGTGGGCCGTCGTCGGCGTGCAGTTCCTCCTCGCGCAGCACTACGTGCACGCCCGCATGGTCTCCAGCCTCGGACAGGCCGCCACCGCGCAGACGCCCTCCTGGCCCGCCCACGTGATCATCCTGCTGGGCTTCGCCGTCATGGCGGCCCTCGGGCTCGGTGCCCTGGACGGCATTCGGTGGCGCTGGCTCCGGCACGCCGGCGCGGTCACCTACCCGCTCTACCTGATCCACATGATGGTGGGGCTGACGGCCATCCACCACTTCCGCGGCCGCATCGCCCCCGTGCCCCTCGTCCTCGCCACCACCGCGGGCGTGCTGGTGCTCGCCTGGACCGTCCACCGGGTCGTCGAGCGCCCGCTGGGCCGGCGGCTCGGTGCCGCACTGCGCCGCGGGCTACAGGACATCCGGACGGGAACCCCGGCCCGGCCCCCGCTCGACCGGCTGCCCGCCCAGCCCGGTGCGCCCGAGGCGGAACGCATCCCCGCCGGACCCTAGGCCGGACGGCGGCTCCCTTGACGGACGGCTCCGGGGGACGGCCGTCCGGGGCCGCGCGAGGCGTCAGTACGCTTGCCGGGGCCGGCCCGTCGATGTGAGGGCCGGCCGGTGCCACCCCGGGATCTCCGGTCCCACCACGCGCAACAGCCGGCGACAAGGAATCTGCATGCATCTCGCGGAACAGCACCGCGGCGACCGTTCGGCCGGCATCCAGCGGCTGCGTCGCCGCCTGGAGCGGCTGATCGGCGTAGCCGCGACGGAGGGCAACGACCTCACCGCCCTGCGCAACGGCGATGAGATCTTCCCGGCGATGCTGGGCGCGATACGGGACGCCGAGCACACGATAGACATGATGACGTTCGTGTACTGGCGCGGTGACATAGCCTGCGACTTCGCCGCCGCCCTCGCCGAGCGCGCCCGCGCCGGAGTGCGGGTACGGCTGCTGCTGGACGGCTTCGGTGCGAGGGAGATCGAGCCGGAACTCCTGGACGACATGGACGCCGCCGGTGTCCAGGTGGCCTGGTTCCGCAAACCCTTGTGGTTGTCGCCCCTGAAGCAGAACCACCGCTGCCATCGCAAGGCGCTCGTCGTCGACGAGCACACGGCCTTCACCGGCGGTGTCGGCATCGCCGCCGAGTGGTGCGGCAACGCGCGCAACCCCCACGAGTGGCGGGACACCCACGTCAAGGTGCGCGGTCCGGCCGTGGACGGCATCGCGGCGGCCTTCGCCCAGAACTGGGCCGAGTGCCACGACGAGCTCTACGACGACCGCGACCGCTTCACCGAACACGAGCAGCCCGGCTCCTCCGTCGTGCAAGTGGTGCGCGGCTCGGCCAGCTTCGGCTGGCAGGACATGCAGACACTCATCCGCGTCATGCTCACCTCCGCCGAGCACCGCTTCCGCCTCGCCACCGCCTACTTCGCTCCCGACACCTACTTCGTGGACCTGCTGTGCGCGACGGCGCGGCGCGGAGTGACGGTCGAGATCCTGCTCCCCGGCCCCTACACGGACCAGCGGGCCTGCCAGCTGGCCGGCCAATACCATTACGCCCGCCTCCTGGAGGCGGGCGTGTCGATCCGCCAGTACCAGCCGACCATGATGCACGCCAAGATCATGACGGTGGACGGGCTGGCGTCGCTGATCGGCTCCACCAACTTCAACCGGCGGTCCATGGACCACGACGAGGAGGTCATGCTCGCGGTCCTGGACGAGGACTTCACCGCCGGCCTCGACCGTGACTTCGACGCCGACCTCGAACGCAGCGAGACCATCGACCCGGGCCGTTGGAAGCGCCGGGCGGCCCTGCAACGCGCCCGGGAGGCCGCGGTGCTGCCCATCCGCCGGTTCCTGTAGGGCGTACGTGTCTTCGGGCGCGCGGGGCGCCGGTCCGCCCCGACGATGTACGGTCGCAGGTGATGGGCGGTCTGCGCCGAGGTACGACGCGGGTGGGAGGTCTGTATGGAGTCGCCGCGGGTGACGGTCCGGCCTGAGGCGGACGGTGTGTGCGTGGTCGTGTGCTCGGGGGAGTTCGACCTGGACACGATCGGGAGACTGGAGGCGGCCTGCGAACGGGAGGCTGGTGGCGCGACGCGCCTGGTGCTCGACGTCTCGGGGGTGGAGTTCGCCGACTCCTCCTTCCTCAACCTGCTGATCCACCTGCGGAACACGCGCCCGCTGCTGCTTGAGGGGCCGCTGCCGCACCAGCTGGTGCGCCTCCTGGAAATGACCGGCGCGCTCGCCCTGTTCGAGGTACGCGACAACAGCCGGCGGACGGCCTGATCACCGGACGGTGCGCTGCGGGCGGGCGTCAGCGGGGGGCGGCGGCCTGCTCGTTCACACGGCCTGTCGCAGGAGGGTCGAGGGGGCGACCCCGTAGGTCGTGCGGTGGAGCGTGGCGAACCGGCCGGGGTGGGCGAAGCCCCATTTCGCCGCGATGGCGGTGACGGTCGTGGTGAGCGGGTCGGCAGCCCTGAGTTCGGCGTGCGCGCGGGCCAGGCGTACCCGGCGCAGGTGCGCGAGGGGCGTGGTGTTCGCGTGCCGGGCGAAGGCGTACTGCACCGCCCGGGGCGTGATCGGGACGGACGCGGCGATGTCGGCGATGGAGATGTCGCGGTGGGCGTTGTCCTCGATGAATTCGAGCACGCGGCGGAAGGTGTCGCCGGTGGCATCGTTCCGGTCGGCCGCCCGGGCCGGGAAACCGCGATGGTGCGGGAAGGCCGCCAGGGCGGTCGCCGCGACGAGTCGCGCCAGCTCGCCCGCCACCAGAGGGGTCACCGCGCCCGGGCCGGTGAGGACGTCGCGCACGTAGGCGGTGGTTGCCAGCCACCGGCGGGCCTCCCCGGTGTTCACGGGCCTGGTACCGGTGAAGCCGACCTTTCCCTTGTGCTCGTCGAGGGGCATGAGCGCGACCTTCTCGACGGCCGTGGGGTCGAGCGTGATCGCCTCGGTGGTCAGGTCGCTCGACGAGCCCCGGAACGAGGCGCCGGGTGTGTTCAGGACGATGCCGCCGCGGCCCGCCCGGTTCGCCTGCCCCGCGATCTCCAGATCGAGGAGCCCCTCGGTGGGCATGGAGAACACGATGCGGTCCAACGGATCACAGGCGTACGACAACTCGCCCGGCACGACGAGCTCCTCCCACGCCAGCGCCCCGACCGATACCCGCTCATGGCGCAGGGACCGGCCCGCCAGCTCACCGCGAGCCCGCAGACTCGTCCCGTAGGCACGGTCCAGGAACCCCCTCGCCTCCTCCTGGTCCCGCGTGGCGAAACAAGTCCGCGCCACTTCCCGCGCCACCTTCGGCTCCTTCCCCACCCGTACCCGGATCCGATCGACGACGCCCGCTGCGCGCCCGGGCCGGGGATGCCCGTACGCAGCTCTCCGGCGGGCAGCATAAATGATCTCGCCCCCGTGCCCGGCCCCGCCGGGGGACACCGGGTCGATGAGGAGGCGGTCAGGGACGCAGGGCGTAACAGCGGGGCACGTCGATGTCGGCGACCCGTACGGCGCTGATCGCGAGGTTCCTCAGGGGGCCCGCGTTCTTGCGCCGACCGGCGACTTCGGTGACGACCGAGAAGACACCGCCGGGCGCCAGTACGCGTCGTACCCGGTCGAGACAGGCGGGCTTGTCGTCCACCCACAGGTAGGCCAGGCGGCAGGTCACGGCCGCGTAGGCGGGCTCCGGCAGGGCGGCGAGGTCGTCGGCGGTGAAGTCCGTCAGCCGCCAGGCCGGCCCGGCCCCCGGCCCGGTGCCCCGGGCGGCGGCGATGGCACTGGGGGCGCAGTCGAGGCCGGTGACGCGGTAGCCGAGCCGGTGGTGGAGGTACCGTGCGAGAGCACCGTCCCCGCATCCGATGTCGAGGGCGGGCCGACCACGACCGGGGCCGAGGTGCTTCTGGAGGAAGTCGGTCTCGGGTCCCGTCAGCGGACGGTAGCGGCGGCCATCCGCCCAGAGCGGCTCCCAGTAGGCGGCCGGTGTCGTGGCGGTCACCGAGCTCCTTGGCGAGAGGTGGCTTGAGCCGGATGGCTACCCTCCGTCCCGGGGAGGGAAGCCGCACGGGTCATGCGTTCCCCGACGCGGGTGCCTATGATCGGCGTCGCCGAAGGGGGTCTGCCGTGCCCGAGTCCCGTATCCGACCGTCCTGGCGCGCGCCGGCGCTGTCCTGGATCCAGCCGGCGCCCCGGCACGCGCCGTACGCCGTCATCCCGACGGTGTACGGCGACTGCACCCTCTTCCGGGGGCCCGGCAGGCGGCTGAGCCCTGCTGCGAAAGCCGAGCAGTGGGAGCGGTGGCAGCTCGTCTTCGGCGGGGACACGGTTCTGGAGATCCAGGACGCCGCGGCACCGTGGTACGCCTTGCGGACCAGGATGCGCCTCGGCGTCCACGGGACACTCGAGGGTGTTCCCTTCACGGCCCGGGCCGAGGGCAGGTCGTTTCTTGCGCGTCGCCGCGGCATCCACTTCGCCCTCGGCGACGGGCAGACCCTGTCCTTCACCGCGCGTCGCCTCCACCGCTGCCTCGTCCGGGGCGCCGGTGGTGAGGAACGTGTGGTGGCGCGCTCGCGAGGCGCCGACTGCTGGGAGAGCGAGAGGCTGGAGCGCGGAGAGGTGGCGGTTCTGTGCTTCGTCGTGGTCTCGGGGGCCGACGCGCTCCTGACGTCTCCTTTGCTGAACCTCTGACGCGGAGGCAGCATCGGCCGGCCGGCGCCTGCGCGCACCCGGCTGCCGTCGTAGCAATACGCCGAGGCCGTCGCGAGTGGGGTTTGTCGGAGCGCGGGGGCCCCGTGGCGTCGCGGACCGACGTCACGGGGGTTCCCCCACCGCTGGCGGCTAGCGGCTGAGCGACTTGAGTGCCGCCGCGTCGTACGGCTTCAGTTCGTCGAAGCGGTTGCCGAGGACCTTCGCCGCCCACTGCGGGTCCTGGAGCAACGCCCGGCCGACGGCGACCATGTCGAACTCGTCGCGCTCCATGCGGTCCAGGAGGTTGTCGATGTCACCGAGCGCCGCGCCCTCGCCGGCGAAGGCGCGGAGGAAGTCGCCGTCGAGGCCGACCGAGCCGACGGTGATGGTCGGCCGGCCGGTGAGCTTCTTGGTCCAGCCCGCCAGGTTCAGGTCGGAGCCCTCGAACTCCGGGATCCAGTAGCGCCGGGTGGAGGCGTGGAACGCGTCGACGCCCGCCGCCGCCAGCGGGGCCAGGATCGCCTCCAGCTCGTCCGGGGTCTGCGCGAGCCGGGCGTCGTAGGCCTCCTGCTTCCACTGCGAGTAGCGGAAGATCACCGGGAAGTCGGCCGCGACGCGCTCGCGGACGGCCGCCACGATCTCCGCGGCGAACTTCGTACGGGCCACCGCGTCCCCGCCGTACGCGTCGGTGCGGCGGTTGGTCCGCTCCCACAGGAACTGGTCGAGCAGGTAGCCGTGGGCGCCGTGGAGTTCGACGCCGTCGAAGCCGATCCGCTCGGCCTCCGCGGCGGCGTCGGCGAACGCGCCGATGACGTCGTCGAGGTCGGCGCTGGTCATCGCCTTGCCGGTGCCCTCGGTGCCGTCGACGCGGATGCCGGAGGGGCCGACCGCGGGCGCGTCGGCGTACGGCGCCTCGCCCTGCTTGCGCACCATGCCTATGTGCCACAGCTGGGGAACGATCGTGCCGCCCGCCTCGTGGACGGCCGCGGCGACCTTCGCCCACCCCGCCAGCTGGTCCTCGCCGTGGAACCGGGGCACCCGGTCGCTCTGCCCCGCGGACTCGTGCCCGACGTAGGTGCCCTCGGTGACGATCAGGCCCACCCCCGCACCGGCCCGGCTCGCGTAGTACGCCTGCACGTCCTCGCCGGGCACGCCGCCGGGGGAGAACATCCGCGTCATCGGCGCCATCGCGATGCGGTTGGGGACGGTGAGGCCGTTCAGCGTGACGGGCCGGGACAGGATCTCGGCCGCGCGGGAGGCGGTGGACGTGGTGACGGTCATGCGGGTCCTCCGGTGTGAGGCTGGGGCTCGTCGGGTGACAACGAGAAGTGCATCATACACACGTTGTGTATCATGCATATTGCGGCGCTCCGGCCCCTGTGGGAGCCGCCCGCGGGCCACTCGTCCCGAGGTCCGCGGCACACGGGTTCGACCGGTCCGCGATAATGGAGCGCCGAGAGGAGCGGGAGACGCAGTGCTGGAGAAACTGGAGCGGGAGCTGATGCTGCTCTCGCGGCACCAGGTGCTCGCCCTGCGCGAGCGCGACCCCGAACGCCTGGAGCGGTCGGCGTACCTGCTGCTCAGCCGGATCGACACCCAGGGCCCCATGTCCATCGGGCAGTTGGCGGAGGCCTTCGGGCTCGACACCTCGACCGTGAACCGCCAGACAGCCGCACTGCTGCGCTGCGGACTGGCCGAGCGCGTCGCGGACCCGGACGGCGGCATGGCCCGCAAGCTGCGCATCACCGCCGAAGGCGCGCGCCGGCTCGCCGCAGACCGTGAGGCCAACCGCTCCTGTCTGGCCCGGGTGGTCGCCGGCTGGTCCCCCGAGGAGGTGCAGGAGCTGGAGGACGTCCTGGTCCGGCTCAACCGCAGCGCCGAGGCCCTCGAAGGACGCCACTGGCCGCGCACGGAGGAAGACGACGCCCGCGCCGCCTGCCGCCCGCCGGCCCCGTAGACCCCCGCACCGCAGGAAGCGCCCGCGTTCGAGCCGATCCTGCGCCTCCGTCCGGAGCGGCCGGAGTCGCAGAAGAGCGCTGGGCTAGGTTGGGGCGGCGTCACATGATCGGGATCCTTGGTCCGCCTGCCACCGGGCGCTGCTGCCCTGGGCGGCGCGCTTCCAGGACGACGATCCCCACCGCGCGGTGAGGACCGCCGTGGAACGCGCGCTCACGGGGCTCTGGGGCCGGTTGGACCCGGAGGGGCAGGCGAGGGACGCCGACGTGCGGGCGATCGCCGTTGCGTGCGATGCCTACCACCAGGGCTGGTTCGACGCCGTGATCGGTGCCGGGACCAGGCGTACCGGCCCGAACGGGGCCTGGCCGCCTTCGCTGCGGCCGTGGAGGGACGTCTCGTACGGCCACGGCCGGGGCAGAGCATTCCGCAGCACGATCGGCGAGCACCTCGACGTCTTCGCGAGATTCCGCTTCCAGGCCACGCTGGACATGCTCGGGCACGCCGAACAGGCCGCCCGGGCGGCGACGGGCGACGCTCCACAGCGGGCGGCGGATGCGGTGGTGGAGGTGCTGAAGGGGGCTTGGGCCCGGGCCGACAGACTCGGCTGGGACGACGCCGAGTGGTACCAGTACATCGAGGTGTACGAGCTGACCGGCTGGACGGTGGCGGCCCTGCGGGTTCCGGGCCCCAGCCCGTCCCAGGCCGCCGAGGAAGCAGAGCGGGTCGCCGAGCAGTTCCCCGACGGCCTGGACGGCTGGTCCCCGTGGACCTCGAAGGAACTTCCGGCTGAGTTCCTCGACCGGGTGGCGGAGGCCGTGCGGACTGTGTTCGCCAGCCCCCGTCCGAAGTGCGGCGGTCCGTCGGCGCTCTGACGGCGAGCCACGCCCTCCGGTCGTACGGGAAATGTGCGCACGAGTTCGATTCCAGCGGGTAGATTTCTCCGGTCATCAGCACAGGCAGGGGTGGGGAAATGAAGCTGGGCAAGGCCGTCGCGAGCGCGGCGGCGGTAGGGGTCATGTCCACGGGTCTCGTGGGCTGTTCGTTGTCGGGCAAGCAGGCCGCCGACACGGCCAAGGCCGTGAAGCAGGAGGCGGCGGACACCGCCGACGCGATGCTGGCGGCCCTGACCAAGGCATCCGACGCGGCGTCGCAGGCCGGCTCGGCCGAGGTCAAGATGACGGTGTCCATGGCCGAGACGGGCGGCCGGCCCACGGTGATGACCGGTGTCTACTCGTGGGGCAACGGCGTGGCCATGGAGGCCGAGCTCCCGGCCAAGGACGTGCAGATGGAGGAACTGGTCAAGGACGGCACGGTCACCTACCGCCTGGTCCAGGGCGCCTACTACTACCAGGTCGACCGGGCGGAGTCCGGCCCGTTCGAGGGGAAGACCTGGCTGAAGGTCGACGCCTCGGCCGTGCTGGGCGACAAGGGCGCGGCCGCGATGAACGGCCCGAACAACGACCCCACCGCCGGCCTGAAGACCCTCAAGTGGGCGAAGGGCGTCAACAAGGTGGGCAAGGAGGACGTGAACGGGAAGCCCTCCGTCCACTACAAGGCCACCATCCCCGTGGAGAAGCTGGACAAGCAGACCGCAGGGGCGGCGTACGAAGCCCTGGGCGGTGCGGGCACCGAGCTCGTGACCGACGTGTGGGTGGACGAGAAGGGCATGCCGGCCCGCCTGAGCCAGGTCTTCGGGAGCACCGCCATCTCCATGGACTTCCTCTCCTTCGGCGCGGCCAAGGAGATCGCCGCCCCGCCCGCCGCCGAGACGGCCGACATCACGGCGGCGTTCAAGGAGGCGAACAAGGCGCAGGGCTGATCGGCGCTCGTCGCCGAGTGCCCACGGGACGGCCGTCACCCGGAAACGGGTGGCGGCCGTCGCTCGTTGCCGGTCCCGGCGCTGGTCGCCCAGAGGCGGGGCCGGTGAACCCATCGCGGAGTCGGCTCTCAGCTGTCCGTGACGGCGCGCAGGGGGCCGAGGGCCGCCGCGCGGCGGGCGGGCAGGGCGGCCGCGGCGGCGCCGGCGCACAGGGAGAGCAGGACCACGCAGGCGAGGGTGCCCCAGGGCAGGGAGAAGGAGTACTGCGGGATCGCACCGTTGGCCAGTCCGCTGACCTTCCACGCCCCGAACAGGCCGCCCAGCAGCCCGAGCAGGGTGCCGAAGGCGGCGACGCAGACGGCTTCCAGGCAGATCATGCGGCGGACGCCGGAGCGGTCCATGCCGATGGCCCGCAGGACGCCGATCTCACGGGTGCGCTCCGAGACCGACATGGCCAGGGTGTTGACCATGCCGAGCCCGGAGATCAGTACGCCGATGGCGAGCAGGCCGAACACCATGGTCATCAGGTCGCCGGCGACGCCGGCCTGCTCCTCGACGAGCTCCGCACGGTTTTGGACCTTCAGCAGCGGGCTGTCGCTCACGGCGGCGCGCAGGCGCTTCTCCAGGTCCGCGGAGACCGCCCCGCCGGTGGTGCGGACCAGGACGCGCTGCACGGAGTCGTGCAGGAAGCCGCGCTCCTGCACGTCGGTGCGGTAGCCGATGGCGTCCTGGGCGGTGGGGTTGTCCCGGTAGACGCCGACGACGGTGTAGGACTCGTCGTGGTCACCGGCTCCGGGGCCGATGGCCGCCCGGATCCGGTCGCCGGTGGTGACGTGCTGGTCCCGGGCGAAGCTCTGCGAGACGGCGATGTGCCCCGGGCGCAGGGCTTCGGCGGAACCGCTGACGAAGTGCAGCTCCATCACGTCGTCCACGGTTTCCGGGTCGACCCCCGAGATGGTCTGGACGCGGCCGCCGGCGCTGATGGTGGAGTCCGCCACGGCCGAGGCGGTCCGTACGCCGGGCACGTCCGCGACGCGCCGGACGTCGGCGGCGGCGATGGCCGTGGTGGTGTCGCGCGCGCTGATGACGTAGTCGGCGCTCAGACCGGCGGCGGCCTGGGCATGGAGGGCCCGGCTCGTGGACTGGTCGATGACGGCGAGCCCGGTGACCAGCGCGGTGCTGAGCAGCAGGGTGGCGGCCGTGGCGGCGGTACGGCGCGGGTCGCGCAGGGTGTTCTCGCGGGCGAGGTCGCCCGCCACGCCGAAACGGGTGGTGAACCGGCCCAGGAAGCGCACCACCGGGCCGGCGAGCAGCGGTGCCGCCAGGACGAGGCCGAGTACGAGCAGGCCGGCGCCGGACATCGCGGTCCGCAGGTTCTCGTCGGTGGCACTGTCGGCGCCGCCGAGCGAGAACAGCAGCCCCACGCCGACGGCGACCAGGACCAGCCCGGCGCCCGCACGGACGCGGGACGCCACGGCGGACGGCGCCTGCTCGGCCGTGCGCATCGCCTCGACGGGAGCGATCCGCGCCGCGCGCCGCGACGGCAGCCAGGCGGCCGACACGGTGACGCCGACGCCCACGACGAGCGGGGCGAGGACAGCGGCCGGGCTGATCACCAGCGGTCCCCCCGGCAGCAGGTCGCCGGAGGTGCCCAGGACGTCCGGCAGCACCGCGGCCACCCCGAGGCCCGCCGCGAATCCGAGCGCGGACGCGGCGAGCCCGACCAGGGCCGCCTCGGCGAGGACGGAGAGGACCACCTGGCGGCGGGTGGCGCCGACGGCACGCAGCAACGCGATCTCACGGCTGCGCCGTGCCACGAGCATGGTGAACGTGTTGACGATGAGCAGCGTGCCGATGAACAGCGAGACCACGGCGAAGAGCACGGGCAGCCGCTCGTAGCTGTGGATCTTGCTGTTGGCGAAGACGGCCTGCTGCGCGGCTTGCGCGGCGCCGGTCGTGGCCTCGGCGCGGTCGGCCGGCAGCACCGCGGTGACCCGCTGGGACAGCAGGGGCTGACCGGTGCCGGCCGTGGCGGTCAGGTCGATCCGGTTGTAGTGCCCCGGCGCGGCGAAGAGCCGCTGGGCCGTGCCCCTGTCGAAGACCGCCAGGGTGCCGCCGGCGTTGACCCGGCTGTCATCGGTGGACACCAGGCCCACCAGCCGCATCCTGAGGACCGGTCCGTCCTTGGCGAGCGTGACGGTGTCGCCGAGCACGTAGCCGCCTGCGGCCGCGGTCCCGCGGTCGAGGGCGACCTCACCGCTGTCGCGGGGGGCGCGCCCCGCCGTCAGCGGGTGGCGGCCGTCCTTGCCGTCGGGGCCGGGAACGTAGGCGACACCGAACCTGCCCATCATGCTCGTGGCCCGCATCGGTGTGCCGTCCTTGGCGGCCAGGGTGACCGAACCGTCCGCGGCCGGGCGGACGGAGGCGACACCGGCGACGGCGGACAGCTTCCGCACGAGCACGTCGTCGAGCGCGGCGTACTGCTCGGCCTCCTCGGCGCCCGGGCGGGATGTCGGCGTCACGCTCACGTCGATGTCCGCGTAGTCCTGTGACATGGAGGCGCGGAAGGCGGCAGTGGTGGAGTCGGCGAAGACCAGGGAGCCGGTGATGAACGCGACCCCGAGACAGACCGCGAGCACGGTCATGGTCAGTCGGGCCTTGTGCGCGAGGACGTTGCGCAGGGCTGTTCGCAGCATGGTGGGCTTTCGAGGAGTGCGGGAGGTGAACGGCGGGCCGGGAAGACCGTCAGGTGGTGCGGCCCGGGGCTTCGAACGCGAGCATCCGGTCGAGTACGGCGTCGGCGGTCGGGTCGTGCAGCTCGTCCACCAGCCGGCCGTCCGCGAGGAACACCACCCGGTCCGCATGGGCGGCGGCCACCGGATCGTGCGTCACCATCACGACGGTCTGGCCCAGTTCGCGCACCGAGTCGCGCAGGAAGCCCAGCACCTCCGCTCCGGACCGGGAGTCGAGGTTGCCGGTCGGCTCGTCGGCGAAGACGATCTCCGGGCGGGACAGCAGGGCACGGGCCACCGCGACCCGCTGCTGCTGGCCGCCGGAGAGCTGGGACGGGCGGTGCGCGAGCCGGCCCGCGAGCCCCACCGTGTCGACGACGGTGTCCAGCCACGCCGCTTCGGGACGGCGGCCGGCCAACCGCAGCGGCAGCAGGATGTTCTCCAGCGCGGTCAGGGTGGACAGCAGGTTGAAACCCTGGAAGACGAAGCCGATCTTCTCCCGTCGCAGCTCGGTGAGCTGCCGGTCGTTCAGGGTGGACAGTTCGACACCGCCGATCCGGGCCGAGCCCGAGCTGACCGGGTCCAAGCCGGCCATGCAGTGCATCAACGTGGACTTGCCGGAGCCGGAGGGACCCATCACGGCCGTGAACCGGCCCCGCGCGAACTCCACGGACACCGCGTCCAGCGCGGTGACCCGGGTCTCCCCCTTCCCGTACGTCTTGGTCAGGCCGGACGCACGTGCGGCCGGCTCCGTGGGAGGGGTGCCGGGGGAGGGGAAAGCAGCTCGCATGGGGACTCCGCGTGGGGTGCGACGGCCCGCGACAAACGCCGCGGGCCGGGGGGACGCATCCATCCTCACGGCCCTGAACTGCGCAGACATCGTCCTACGGGCGGGAGTCGGCCTCTGCCGAAGGACCGGCCCGCCCCGGCTCCGCTCTGCCGAAGGTCAGGGACCCGGCCGCGGGGGCTCCCTCCCGGGGCGGAGACGCGGCAGGCGTGCCGCCGGCGTCCGGGACCCGCTCCCGCCTGAGACGCAGCGGGTGGGCCGCCTGCCTGCGGGATCCCGTCAGGAAGCCAGACCGGCCCGGTGGGCCAGCAGCGCGGCCTGGACCCGGCTCGCCGTACCGGTCTTGTCCAGGATGGCGCCCACATGGGTCTTCACCGTGCCGACCCCGATACCGAGCCGCCCGGCGACGTCCTGGTTCGAGAGCCCCTGGCCCAGCATCGCCAGGACCTCCCGCTCCCGGCCGGTGAGCCGGCCGATCCGCTCGTCCGCGACCACGGCCCCCGTGTCCTGCGAGGCATCGGAGCGCAGCATCCGGGAGATCACCGCCCCGGTCACGCCCGGCGAGAGTACGGCGTCCCCCGCGGCGGCCGCCCTCACCGCGCTGATCAGCTCCTGCGGCCCCTCGTCCTTCAGCAGGAACCCGGCGGCGCCCTCCCGCAGCGCCCGCACGACGTTGTCGTCGTCACCGAAGGTCGTCAGCATCACCACGCGGGGCGCCGGATCGAGGGCGAGCAGCGGCGCGATCGCGGCCAGCCCGTCGCACACCGGCATCCGGATGTCGACCAGGGCCACGTCAGGGCGGTGCGCGGCGGCCTCCTCGACCGCCGCGCGTCCGTCGGCGGCTTCGGCGACCACCTCGATGCCCTCCGCGTGGCGCAGGATCAGCCGGACCCCGTGCCGGATCATCGCCTCGTCATCGGCGAGCAGGACACGGATCGGCTCGGTGGACTGGTTCACGGGGTCTCCCAGGGCGGTGCGTCCCGTACGGACGCGACGGTGAAGCGGTCGATGGAGATGAGACGCTGCGCAGCGTCGAAGCAGTAGCGGGTGACGGCGAAGGCACCGGGGCGGGGGCCGGGCCCGGCCGCCGGGTAGACACACCCCGCCGCGCCCACCGGACGCGGCGGTTCATGCCCGGTCGCCGCGGCCCGCACGGCCGGACTGTCGAAGACCCCCTTCAACTCCTGGTACGTCATCCCCAGGCGCGGCGTCGGGGGCGGGACCACACCCCTCGGCTGGCTGTAGACCATCGTGACCGAGAGCGCCATCAACACCCACAGCGCCGCCGCGCCGAGACCGGACGTCACGGCCCTGACCGTCCGCGGGCCGCGCCCCAGCGCCCCCACGGAGCCGTCGAACGCCTCGGGTGGAGTGGCTGCCACGCCGCCTGCGGACGCGTTCCTCGCGACGGCGTCCTCCGGTTCCGCCGGGACGGCCGCCGACACCAGGAAACCGCCGGACGGCAGCGCACCGGCCTCGAAGACGCCGCCGAGCAGCTGGACCCGTTCGCGCAGGCCCGGCAGGCCACGCCCGGTACCGACCCCGTCCGGCGCCCCGGCGGAGGCGGCGGACGCGCCGTTGCGGACGGTCAGACGCACCGTACTCTCGCCGTGCTCGACCCGGACGAGGACGTGGGAGGCCGGCGCGTACCGGTGCACGTTCGTCAGGGTCTCCCGCACCACGCGGTGCACCGCCCGCCGTACCTGCGGCGGGCGGGCGTCGAGGTCGGGGCCGCTCCACTCCAGCCGGACGGCGATCCCGCCGTCCCGGGATTCCGCCACCAGCGCCTCGACGTCGGCCCGGGTGCCGGTGGCGTCGGTGAGCACGTCCGGCCCGGTGTCCCGGCCGAGCGGGCCGAGGACCCCGAGCGCCTGCCGCAGTTCGCGCATCGCGTCCCCGGTGGTGTGCCGCACCAGTGCAGCCTCCTCGCGCAGCTCCGGGTCGCACGCGCCGAGGGCGAGCTCCAGGCCGCCGGCGTGCAGCGAGATGAGGCTGAGCCGGTGACCCAACAGGTCGTGCATCTCGGCGGCGATCCTGGACCGCTCGTGGGTGCGGGCCTCGCTGTCGGCGAACCGCCGGGCCCGCTCGGCCGCGTCACCGCGTTCGCGCAGCGCCAGCAGCAGCCGGGCCTGCTGCCCGTACACGGTTCCGACCAGGCCGGGTACGACCACTGCCGTCACCGCCAGCACCAAGGCCAGCTCCAGCGCGCGGGTGACCGAACCGGGGCCGAGCGAGGGTCCGCTCGCGGCCGCCGACGCCGTGATCAGCAGGCTCGCGGCGCCGAGCAGGCGGGCGTGCCGACGCGGGCGCACCGTACCGGTCGCCACCGCGTACGAGGAGGCCGCCGTGACCGGGCCGACGACGGGGGCGGCGCCGGTGAGGACGGCGAGGACCAGGAGCACGGCGCCGGGCCGGCGCCGCCGCAGGGGGAAGAGAGCGGCGGCGGCCGCGATCGCGCACAGTTGGAACCCGGCGTGCGGCAGATCCCCCAACCGCAGGGAGACCACGAAGAGACAGAGCGCGGCGACCGTCACACCGGCGGTCTCGCAGACGGCCCGACCGACTCCGCCCGGACGCGCCGGACCGTCCGCCATGGGAGGGGCACACTGACGGAAACGGCTGATGAGCGACACATCGCCCAGTATCGATCCCGTCGGGTGGGCGGGCGTCGGCCTCTGGACCGATCCGGGCTATGTCTTTGGGCAGAGCCCCGGCGACGTACGGACTGCCACGGAGCCGCAGGAGAATCCGGCCGCGAGGGCCCGGACCGACGGCGACCGGCCGGGCGGGGCACGGTCGTCCGTCGCGGCCATGTTGGCCAACAACCGCACCCCGCGTGTCCACCCTACTGCGGCAATCCGAGGGCGGACGCCGAGCAGGGGCCGGGGGTGGGGGCCGGGGCGCGGGGGAGGGGGCGCCGCCCGGACGGCCGTCGTCGGCAGCGTGACTTTCCGGGAGTGCGGGCGTTAAGGATCACGCCTGGCCTTCCGGCGAGGATCCGTCTCCCCTGTTCCTAGGAGCTTTTCGTGTTCTCCAAGTTCAAGATCACGTTTGCCGTTCTCGCCGCGGGTGTCGCGGTCGCCGGTGGCGCCGGTGGCGCCGCCGCCGACGCCGGTGCGCAGGCCGCGGCCCTGAACTCGCCCGGCGTGGTCTCCGGCAACGTGATCCAGGTACCGGTTCACGTGCCGGTCAACGCCTGCGGGAACACGGTCGACATCATCGGCCTGCTCAACCCGGCCTTCGGCAACACCTGCGTCAACGCCTGACCGCTCCCGAGTTCCCGGCGGCCCCGCTCGGCCGGCCTCCTACGGCGCGAGCGGGGCCGCCGGGCGTCGTCCGCCGCCGGCGCCGATCCTCCGGGTGACCACCCCCGGCCCCGGCCTCGGCGACAGGGCCGGGTCAGGCCGGGACGTGGAAGTCGACGCTGAGCGGCAGCAGGAAGTCGGCCTGGCCGTGCTTGGGGTAGCGGCGGACCATCTCCGCCGTGGCCTGCTCCCGGTTCGTGGCGGCGGCGGTGACGTCGAGGAAGTCCTCCAGGTAGCGGCGGATCTCCTCGTAGCGGGCGGCATCCCCCGCGGGTCCGTGGCCGGGGTGCACGAAGACTTCGGCGCCGTAGCGCTCGCGCAGCGTGTCCAGGGCCGACAGCCAGGCCTCGATCTTGTCCCGCGTGACCTGCGGGCCTTCCCAGGCGTGCACGCCGGAGTAGACCAGGACTGGCGGTCGGCGCGGCGAAGCGGGTCACGGTTACGGCCATGGGAAGAGTCTCCGACGGATCCGCGCTCCACGCCTGCGCTGAGCGGCTCTCAGCGCTCGCTTCCCAAGCCGCGGTCGGGTGCGCTCATGTCCCCCGTGGCGGGGGTCCCGGCAGCCAGGCCGTAGCGCAGGAACACGGTGCCCTTGGGGCCGGCCGCCGGAGGCGAGAGGAGCGTGAGGTTCGTGGGCACCGCGCCGTCGTCGAAGACCTTCTTCCCGACCCCGAGCACGACCGGGTGCACCCACAGGTCGAGACGGTCGAAGAGCTTCTCGCGCAGGAGGGTCTGCACGAGGTTCAGGCTCCCGACGACCTTCACGTTCTCGTGGCGGTCACGGATCTCCCGCACCCCTGCGGCCAGGTCCGGTCCGAGCTGTGCGGACCCGGCCCAGGAGAGGTCGGGCGTGCCGCGCGAGGCCACGTACTTGGGCACGCTGTTGAACAGCGTGGCGATCTCGTTGTCCTCGCCGCCCTCCTGGTGGGGCCAGTAGGCGGCGAAGATGTCGTACGTCCGCCGGCCGAGCAGCAGGGCGTCCGTGCCCTGGTACGCGGCACCGACCTGCGCCCCGGCGACCTCGTCCAGCAAGGGGGCCTGCCAGCCGCCGAAGGGGAACCCGATCGGGTCCTCGTCAGGCCCGCCGGGTGCCTGCCCGACGAGGTCGAGGGTCGCGAACATCTCGATGTGGATCAGGCCCATGACGTGCTCCCGTTTGCTCGGTCGACTCCTGTCATAGGGACAGACCCCCGCGAGCGTGCGAACTCATCGGCGCGGCGGAGTCCGGTTTCACCCGTTCCCCGCAACTGCGCGGGCATCGCGGGCCCGGAAGGGTCAGGGCAACGGGTAGCGCACCCCGGTCAGCCGTTCCGAGAGGGTCCAGAGCCGGCGGGCGGTGGTGAGGTCGTGGAGGGCGCGCTCCCGGCCGCGCGGGACGGGTTCGCCCCGGAGTTGGAGCGGCCCGTCGGGTACGACGTAGCTCCCTCCGGGCAGGCCGGGTACGGTCGCGGCGTACAGGGAGGTCTTGGCGCCCTCCGGGGTGGGCCGGAAGGCGCTGCGCAGCAGCAGGCGCGTGAAGGCGCGGTACGTGCGGCCCCGGGCGGTGTTGGCGCCGCCGGTGAGGACGTTGGAACGGGTGAGTCCGGGAGCCACGGCCATGCTGCGCAGTCCCAGCCCGGCGGCGTCGGCCCTGCGCTGCAGTTCCACGGCGAAGTAGAGGTTCGCCCGCTTCGACTGGAGGTAGGCGAACAAGGCCCGGTAGCCGCGCTCGGCGTCGAGGTTGCCCAGGTCGAACCGGGCGAACCGCTGGCCCTCACTGCTGACCGTGACCACGCGCGGGTCGGGGGCGCGCAACAAGTGCGGCAGGAGCAGGCCGGTGAGCGCGAACGTGCCGAGGTGGTTGACGCCGAACTGGGACTCGAAGCCGTCGGCGGTCCGGGAGAAGGGCACCATCGCGATGCCGGCGTTGTTGACCAGCAGATCGAGACGGTCGTGGTCGTGGCTCCAGTCCCCGGCGAAGCGGCGGACGGACTCCAGGTCGGCGAGGTCGAGCAGACGCAGTTCGGCCCGGGCCCCCGGTATCTCGGTCCGCAGGCGCTCCACCGCCGTGCGCCCGCGCTCCTCGCTGCGGCAGGCCAGGACGACGTGGGCACCGCGGCGGGCGAGTGCGCGGGCAGTGGCGTAGCCGATACCGCTGTTGGCGCCGGTGACCACGGCGAGGCGCCCGGACTGGTCCGGGATGGTGTCGGGCGTCCAGCGCTCGCCCGGCGCGGTGTGGGCGGGGGCCTGGGGTGCAGGGGTCATGGGAACCTCCATCGACGGGTGGGGGCGGTGGCGGGCCGGGTTCCGGGTCCCGGCCCTGACCGGCGTAGGGCACAGCCCACCCGTATCGCAACCGCCAGTTGCATTACCCTGATGCTGTCGCATGCACCGGCAATAACGCAACTAGGAGTTGCAATGAAGTCCGTCGAGTCGTCCTCGGACCGCGGCCCCGCTGTCGGGCGCGGGCCCAGGATGCGCGCCGCCGTACTGGCGGCGACCATCTCCGAGCTCACCGCGGCCGGGTACGCCGCACTGACCGTCGATGCCGTCGCCCAGCGGGCCGGCGTGCACAAGACCACGATCTACCGGAACTGGAAGACCTCCGACGAGCTGGTCGCCGACGCCCTGACCGGCCACTTCGCCGCGGACATCCCGATCCCCGACACCGGGGCGGCGGAGAGCGACCTGCGCGCCCTGGCCCGCTCGCTCGTCGCGACCATGACCACGGACGCGGGCCGGGCCCTGCTCACCACCGCCCTCTCGGACGCCGTGCGCACGCCCCGGCTGGCCGAGATCAAGCGCGCGCTCTTCGAGGACCGCTTCCGCCAGGCGGAACCCGTCGTCACCCGCGCCGTCGAACGCGGTGAACTGCTGGCGGGGACGGACCCGGCCGAGCTCCTCAAGGCCCTCGTCGCGCCGATCTGGTTCCGCCTCGCGTTCACCGGTGAGCCGGTCGACGAAGCGACCGCCGACCGGGCCGTGGCCGTCGCCCTCGCCGCCGCGCACGCCGGCGTCCTCCGGTCGCCCTGACCCAGCCCGGCGCCTCCGTCCGCCGGGGCAGGTCGCCGCCGGCACGGCGGAATCGGTCACCTGCCAGGGGGGAATGCGCCTTTCCATTGACGTCCACACCGGCTCCCTCAGTCGGCTGCCGTACCGGGCGGGGTGCTTCGACGTGGCACGCCCGCCGCCCCTGGGGTCGACCCCGCGAACTCCGCGGCGGACCCTGGGGATACGGGGTGGAACAGAACGTGGCCACGACGACACTGAAGGTGTCATGATGACACCATGAGTGGCGTCGAGCGCACCGGGCCGGACCACCTCGCGGGCCCCCTGCTCTACGAAGTGATCCGCAGCCTGTGGCCGCTGCACCGTACGGTCGTGCGTGCCGTGGAGCGGGAGCTGGTGGGCACGGGGATGACGGCCGGGCAGCACGCGGTGATGGACGAGTTGCGCAGGGCCGGACCCCGAACGGTGCCTCAACTGGCCCGCCTCCTCGGCCTGGACCGGCAGCCGGTCCAGCGTCTGGTGAACGACGCGACAGCCCTGGGGCTGGCGGAGAGCACCCCGAACCCGGAGCACCGGCGCTCGCGCCTGATCCGGCTCACCCCGGAAGGGGAAGCCACCATCAGGGGCATCCAGGAAGCCGAGGAAGCCGAGCTGCGGCGCCGGCTTTTCGACCTCTCCGCCGGTGACGTCATGACGGCCCTGCACGTACTCCGGCGCCTCGGCGAGGAGTTCAGGAACCTCGCACAGGACACCCCGCCGCACCCCGCGGATCGAGGAGAGGACGCACCATGACGCATCCCCGGACGAGCCCGGTCACGGCCGGCACCGTACCCGTCGAGGCGGGCGAGCTCTTCTACGAGTCGGCCGGCGAAGGACCCCCCGTCGTCCTGCTCCACGGCGGCATGCTCGACCTGCACATGTGGGACGAGCAGTTCACCTGGCTCGCGGGCCTGGGCTTCCGCGTCATCCGCTACGACGCCCGCGGTCACGGACGTTCCTCCACCGTCACTCGGGACTACGCCCACCACGACGATCTGCACGCCCTGCTCACCCGCCTCGACGTCGCCCGTGCCACGCTGGTGGGCCTTTCCCTCGGCGCCCGGACCGCCGTCGATACGGCGATAGCCCGTCCGCTTTCCGTGTCGGCACTGGTCCTCGCCTCGCCCGGGGTGAGCGGCCGCCCCTTCACCGACCCCTACGTCGCGCACCACACCGCACAGCAGATGGCCGCGGTGGGCGACCCGGACGACGGCGCACAGCGGTTCGTGGAGCACTTCCTGCGGATGTGGGTGGACGGCCCCCACCGCGAACCGTCCCAGGTCGAAGGCGGACTGCGCGAGCGGTTGCGTGCGTCGGCGTACGCCAATGTCGTGCGGCACGCCCGTGGCCTCGGCGCGGGGACACCGAGGGAAGTCGGTGCAGCGGACCGGCTGGCCGCCATCGCCGTCCCCACCCTGGTCCTCGACGGAGAACTCGACAGCAGTGACATCTCGGCGAACGCCCGGGCCATCGCCCGAACCGTTCCCGATGCCAGGCGCCGGCGGTTCGCCTCGGCGGCACACATGGTCAACCTGGAGAGCACGGAACTCTTCAACCCCGAAGTCGCCTCCTTCCTCGCTTCCGCGACGGGCTCCAACTGAGCCTGCCAGCAAGCAACTTCAGCGACCGGCTCCACCTCCGACGCGCCGCCGGCCCGCCCGGCCTGCCCCCAGCCGGGGCCGGGCGCGGTGTCCGTACGGTCCGTGTCACTGCGAGGGCGGTCCGACCGCGACTGGTCCGACGGGTACTGCGTGATCGTTTCTGTGATGGTCCGCCGGTCCGGCATTCGGTGTGGCTCGGGGACAGGCCGCCCGCGCTGCCCTACAAAGTCCGTCATGGTCCATTCCTTTATGCGGCGCGGCGTGCCCGCGCTCGCCCTGCTGTCCCTCTTGGCCGCCGGGCCGGCCTTCGGCCGTGCGGGCAGCGCACACGCCGTCCCCCATCAGGAGTCCGGAACTCCCGTACAGCTCCTGGCCCTCAACGACCTGCACGGCAACCTGATGCCGGTGGACGGCGCCGCCGGCCGCATCACGCATCGCGGCCCGGCCGTCCAAGCGGGGGGACTCGCCCAGATGGCGACCCTGCTGGACGCGGCCCGGCTGGGACAGGCCAACAGCCTCACCGTGGCCGCCGGCGACATGATCGGCGGCAGCCCGCTCACGTCCGCGATCTTCCACGACGAACCGGCCGTCGACGCGCTCGAGCACCTGGGGCTGAGCGCCTCCTCGGTCGGCAACCACGAGTTCGACGAAGGCCCGCGCGAACTGCGGCGGATCGCTGAAGGCGGCTGCCACCCGGAGGACGGCTGCGCGCCGGGCGGCCCGTACGACGGGGCGGGATTCGCCTACCTGGCGGCGAACGTCACCGAACGGGGCAGCACCACACCCCTCCTGCGGCCCTACACGGTCAAGACCCTGCCGAGCGGGCAGCGGATCGGGTTCATCGGCCTGGTCACCAAGGACGCCCCGAGCGTGATCAACGCCTCCATGGTCCGCGACGTGCAGTTCCACGACGAGGTCCCCACCATCGCCCGCTACTCGCGTGAACTGACCCGGCAGGGCGTGCACGCCCAGGTCCTCCTCATCCACGAGGGCGAGGCCGTCGACGGCCGGGCCGGCGCCGCCTGCGACGAGGGCGGCCCCGGCGCGCGGCTGGAGGGAAGGATCAAGGACATCGCGCGGCAGGCGGCTCCCGCCGTCGACCTGATCGTCAGCGGTCACTCCCACGCCTCGTACGAGTGCACCGTGACCGGCCCCGACAACCGGCCGAGGCTGGTCACCCAAGCCGACTCCTTCGGCCGCTCCTTCACCGACCTGCGCTTCTCCCTCGACCCGAGGGGAGACGTCGTCCGCGACACGGTCCGAGCCACGCACCGGCCCGTTCCCGTCACCACGGCCCGCCAGCCCGCCATGTCCCGGCTCATCGAGACCTGGCAGTCCCGGTCCAAGGACACCGCCGAGCGCGTCGTCGGCCACATCTCCGCCGACATCCCCGGTCGCGGCTCGACGCTGCCCGAGACCCCGCTGGGCAGCCTCATCGCGGACGCACAGGTCGCGGCGGGCCGGCCCCACGGGGCGCAGCTGGCGCTGCTGAACCCGGGCGGCATGCGCGCCGACCTCGTCCACCGGGAAGGAGGGGAGGTGACGTACGCCGACGCCTACCGTGTCCAGCCCTTCGAGACTCCCCTGTGGGTGCTGCCCGTCACCGGTGAGCAGCTCCTCACGGCACTGCGCCAGCAGTTCACCGGCGCGAACGAGGCCAGCCCGCGCTTCCTGCAACTGTCCAGGGAACTGAGCTACTCCGTCGACATGAGCCGTAGCGGCGCGGACCGGCTCCTGGCCGACACCGTCCGGGTCGGCGGACAGCCCGTCGACCCGGGTGCGACGTACAAGGTGGTGCTCAACGAGTTCCTCGCCAACGGCGGCAACGGATTCACCGTGTTCGGTGAGATCACTGCCCGGCAAGGCGGCGACACCACCGACCTGGAGGCACTCGTCCACTACCTGCAAGCCACCACCTCCGCCGCCCGTCCGGCCGCTCCGCCGGCGCCCGGCAGGATCACCTTCGTCACCCGCTGACCACGACGACGCCCACCACGACCGCGCCCGCCCGGTGCCCCTTCCACGACACGAAGGCACCGGGCGGGCGCCGGCACCTGCCCCCCGCGCTCGCCTCCCGCGGCCGCTGCGGCCGGGAGGAATCGGCGGCCGCGATGCGGCGTTGTCGCAGACATGGGCGATGCATCCCGGCGCGACCCCGACGAGCGCGGTCCGTCGACCCTCGCGGACGTCCGCGCACGCCTCGCGGCCGACCGCGCCGACACCCTCGCGCGGACGGCCGCGCTGAGCCGTGACTTCGAAGCGATCGTGGCGGCGAACGCCCTGGTGGCGGTGGACGACGAGCACGACCCCGAAGGAGCCAGCACCGCCTTCGAGCGGGCCCACGTGGCTGCGCTGATGGCGCAGGAGCACGAGCACCTGGAAGAGCTGGACCGGGCACTGGAACGGCTCGAACGGGGCGCGTACGGACAGTGCGACCTGTGCGGCCAGGCGATTCCCCCCGAACGCCTGGAGGTGAGACCGGCGGCGACCACCTGCGTCCGCTGCGCCGGATCCGGCCCCCGACGGCCACGCCCCGCCTGACGCCCGGGCACCGCCACGGCACCGGCCGGACACCTCACGCGTGCGGTGCCGGTCCCGGGCGACGCACACGGCGGATGCGGATCGGGCCACGGGCCTGCCCCGGATCGACCGGGCGACCGCCCTGGGTGATCTCCACTTCCCCCGCCGTGACCAGCCGCCGAGCGGCGAGGCGGGCCGGTTCCATCAGCGCTCGCCACCCCTCGTCGTCCCCTCCGTACACGGCCCGCGCCGCGTCGGAGGGGCAGATCGTCGCCTGCGGATCGCGCCGTTCCAGCAACTCCAGGATGGCCCGCTCCAGGCGCCGGCCCGTCTCCCGCTCGATGTCGCCCACCCGGCCAGTGTCGCACCGCGCCGGATCACAGGCCCTGCCGCCGGACGCGCACCACAGGTGCCTGATGATTGCGGCTATGCGCACTGAATACGACCCGGCCCTGCTGGACCGGACCGCGGTCTACCACCTGCTGACGTCGACCGTCGTGCCCCGGCCGATCGCGTGGGTGTCGACCGTTTCCGCCGAGGGCGTCGACAACCTCGCCCCCCATTCCTTCTTCACCATCTCGTCGCTCACGCCGCCCATCGTGCAGTTCACGTCGGTCGGCCGGAAGGACTCGCTGCGCAACGTCGAGGCGACCGGGCAGTTCGTGGTGAACCTCGCCCCCGAAGCGCTCCTCGAGAAGATCAACGAGACCGCCACGGACTTCCCGCCCGAGGTGAGCGAGTTCGACGCCGTGGGCGTCGAGCGCGAACCGGGCGTGCGGGTGAAGGCTCCGCGCGTGGCCGGCTCCCCGGTGGCCCTCGAATGCGAGCTGCACAGCACCCTTCTGCTCGGTGACTCGACCGTGGTCTTCGGGCGGGTGGTGCACTTCGCCGTCGACGACGCCGTTCTGGACCAGGACCATCCGGAGGTCACCCGGCTGCGGCCCCTCACGCGGCTGGGCAAGGACGAGTGGGGCACGCTCGGCGAGGTCCGGGACCTGCGCCGCATCCGCTACGCCGACTGGTCCCCGTCGAGCTGAGCGCTCCGGCGGGGTGACCAGGCCGTGGGCGTGGCCTCAGCCCTTGGGCACGCGGATGACGACGGTCCCGCACACCTTGTCGGCGAACGTCTGCCTCTTGGCGTCCCACAGCGGCCACAGCCAGCCGATCTGGCAGGGGAGACCGTCGAGGACGTGGGCCAGCTTGCGGACGAAGGCCTTGCCGAAACCGAGGGTGGTGCCGTCGGCCTCGCGGCGCAGGCTGATGCCCACCGCCCGATCGTCTGCCCGGTCGAGCCCTCCCTGAAGAGCTGGAAGAAGCCCATGGCAGCCGCGTACAGGAGGCCGATGGCGAAGAAGACGCCGGGCTGGGCCGTGGCCGGGTCGGGGGCGTTGAACAGGTCGATGAAGCCGAGGGCGTACATCGGGCCGGTGATGATCAGCACGTCGAGCGCGTGCGCACCGACGCGCAGGCCCCAGTGGGCAGGCAGGGGCATCCCGCCCGGCATGCCGGGAGCGGCGTAGGCGCCGTGGGGCGCGCCCAGCGGGGCCGGCTGCGCGTAGCCGTACGGCGGGGGCGGCTGGGCGTGGCCGAACTGCGGAGGCACGCCCTGCGGTGCCTGCTGGGGGAAGCCGGGCTGACCCTGCGGGGACTGCTGGGCGTAGGGGTTGGTCGGGTCGCCGAAGCTCATGGTGAAGTCTCTCCGGTGTCGGAAACGGGGACGATGCGGACGGAGCGGAGCAACGCACCACGTGACCGGTCCCGCCCCCGAAGTCATGATGTTGACGGGTCATCGTGGGCGGCCCATCGGCCACTTGTCCAATCCGTCTCGAAGGGGGAGGCGGTCCGGCGCATGCGTACGGAGCGGCCCTGACCGCGCCCGTCCTTTGAACGCGTTCAGGGGTAGGTGCGTTAATGTGCGCACATGAAGAGACACGCCCCCACGCTGGAGGACGTCGCGCGGGCCGCCGGAGTCTCGCGGGCCACCGTGTCTCGAGTGGTGAACGGGGTGCGCAACGTGGATCCCGACATCCAGGAACTGGTCCGTCATGCGATCGCGCGCACCGGGTACGCCCCGAACCGGGCGGCGCGCTCCCTGGTGACGCGGCGCGCGGAGACCGTGGCCCTCGTCATCTCCGGCGCGGGGGACGGCTTCGCGGCGCGGGTGTTCGCCGATCCGTTCTTCGGCCGCATCGTCACCGGCGCCCTGGGGCACCTGCGGGCACGCGCCATGCATCCGGTGCTGCTGTTCGCCGAATCGGAGGCGGCCCGCAGCCAGGTCGTCGACTACGTACGGCAGGGCAGTGTCGACGGAGCGCTGGTGGTGTCGGTCCAGGGCGACGATCCGCTGCCCGGGCTCCTGCTCTCCTCCCGCATTCCGACGGTCCTGTTCGCGCGGCCTTCCCGGCCGATGCCGGTCAGCTACGTCGACCTGGACAACCGCGCGGGCGCGCGGCTGGCCGTCGGTCACCTGCTGGCGCGCGGCTGTCGCCGTATCGCCTCCATCTGCGCCCCGCAGGACCTGTCGGCCGGCCGGGAGCGGCTCGCCGGGTTCCGCGAGGCCCTCGCCGAGGCCGGCCAGGTCGATCCGCCGGTCGCCGAGGGGGCCTTCACCCTCGACAGCGGTGTCAGGGCGATGGCCCGCCTGCTGGCGGAGGACGCCGGCATCGACGGCGTCTTCGTCGCGAACGATCTGATGGCCCAGGGTGCCTGCCAGCTCCTCCGGGAGAAGGGGAAGCGGGTCCCCGAGGACGTGGCGGTCGTGGGCTTCGACGACTCGAGCATCGCCGTGACGTGCCGGCCACCGCTCACGACCGTCCGTCAGCCGGTGGAGGAGATGGCCTCCGCGATGGCGAAGCTGTTGGCCGACGCGGTCCAAGCGGCGCCGGCCGCGGACTCCGGCGTACTGATCTTCCAGCCGGAGCTGGTGGTCCGCGAGTCCGCCTGACCCGGGCCCCGGCATGCGGGCCCGTGTCCGCTGCCGGGGCGCCTCGGCGGATGCCGCTCGCGCGCGTCAGGACCACAGCTGCCGGTGGCTGCGGATGATGTCGGCGTACCGGCGGCCGCTGGTCTTGACGGTGCGCTTCTGGGTGGCGTAGTCGACGTGGACCAGGCCGAAGCGCTTGTCGTAGCCGTAGGCCCATTCGAAGTTGTCCAGCAGCGACCAGGCGTAGTAGCCGGCGAGGGGCGCGCCCTTGCGGACGGCGCGCGCACACGCCGCCAGGTGCTGTTCGAGGTACCGGGTACGGGCGGGGTCGTCGACGCTGCCGTCGGGTCCCACGGTGTCGGGGAAGGCGGATCCGTTCTCCGTGACGTACAGCCTGCGCACGCCGTACTCGTCGGTGAGGCGCATCAGGAGTGCTTCGAGGCCGTCGGCGTCGATCTGCCAGTCCATGCCGGTACGCGGGACGTCGGCGAGCCGCACCTCCCGGGCGTGCGGCACGGGCCCGTCGGGGTCGTCGGTGACGGTGGCGGGGAAGTAGTAGTTCAGGCCGTGCCAGTCCAGCGGCGTGGCCATGGTGTCGAGGTCGCCGGGCCGCTCGGGGAGGTCGACGGCGTAGAGCTCGCGCATGTCGGCGGGGAACCCGCGGCCGTAGACGGGGTCGAGCCACCACCGGTTGGTGTGGCCGTCCATGCGGGTGGCGGCGGCGAGGTCCTCGGGCCGGGTGCCCGCCGGCTCGACGGTGGAGTGGTTGGTCACCAGGCCGACCTGTGCTCCGGGCGCCGCGGCGCGGATGGCCTGCGCGGCCAGTCCGTGGCCGAGCAGGAGGTGGTAGGAGGCCCGGACGGCGGCGGTCAGGTCGGTGAGGCCGGGCGCCATCCGGCCTTCGAGGTGGCCGATCCAGCCGGAGCACAGGGGCTCGTTGAGGGTGGCCCAGTGGGTCACCCGGTCGCCGAGGCGCTCGGCGACGACCGACGCGTAGGCGGCGAGGTGTTCGGCGGTGTCGCGTTCGGTCCAGCCCCCGCGGTCCTGGAGGGCTTGGGGCAGGTCCCAGTGGTAGACGGTGACGTTCGGGGTGATCCCGGCATCGAGGAGGCCGTCGATGACGCGGTCGTAGAAGTCCAGGCCGACGGCGCTGACGGCTCCGCTGCCGGCCGGCAGGACGCGGGGCCATGCGAGCGACATGCGGTAGGCGTTGGTGTTGAGCCGCTTCATCAGGGAGATGTCCTGCGGCCACCGGTGGTAGTGGTCGCAGGCCACGTCGCCGTGGTCGCCGTTGTCGGTCTTGCCGGGCGTGTGGGAGAAGGTGTCCCAGATCGAGGGCCCGCGGCCGTCTTCGGCGACCGCTCCCTCGATCTGGTACGCGGACGTGGCGGTGCCCCAGGCGAAGTCGTGCGGGAACGCGGCGAGGTCGATGGGTTCGGACACGGGAAGCCTCTCGGAGGTGGGGTCGGGGCAAGGACGGGCGGGCGCGACGGGACTACTTGACGGCGCCCGCGGTCAGGCCCGTGACGAGGTAGCGCTGGAGCAGCAGGAAGCCGGCGACGACGGGCACGCTCACGACGAGCGAGGCGGCCATGATCTGGTTCCAGTAGACGTCGTTCTGCGTCGAGTACCCCTGCAGCCCGACGGCCAGCGTGCGGGTGGTGTCGTTGGTCATGACGGAGGCGAAGAGGACCTCGCCCCAGGCGGTCATGAAGGCGTACACGGCGACCGCGACGATGCCGGGCGTCGCGGCGGGCACGATGATCCGCAGGAGCGCGCCCAGCGGTCCGCAGCCGTCGACCTTCGCCGCTTCGTCCAGGTCGCGGGGGACGGAGTCGAAGTAGCCGATCAGCATCCAGATCGAGAACGGCAGCGAGAAGGTCAGGTAGGTCAGGATGAGGCCCGCCCGGGACCCGAACAGGGCGATGCCGGTGGCGTTGCCGATGTTCACGTAGATGAGGAAGAGGGGCAGCAGGAAGAGGATGCCCGGGAACATCTGGGTGGACAGCACCGTCACCGTGAAGACCCGCTTGCCGCGGAAGGAGTAGCGGCTGACGGCGTAGGCGGCGAAGACGGCGATGACGACCGAGCACGCCGTCGCGGAGCCCGCCACGATGAGGGAGTTCGTGAAGTAGTCGGCCAGCGGCACGGTGCGCCAGATGTCGATGTACGGGCGCACGGTGAGGCCCGAGGCAATCCACTGGAACTTCCCCGACACGTCCCGGAGCGGCTTGAGCGAGCTGGACACCATCACGTACACGGGCAGCAGTACGAACGCCGTCAGGAGCGTCAGGAAGATCCTCCTGCTCCACAGGAAGGACTGCGGGGCCGCCATGGGCGAACGGGGGGTCCGCCGGGATCGCCTAGGCATCGGCGGCCTGCCTTCCGCGGGAGGTGAACAGGAGGTACAGGCCCGTGACCACGAGCAGGAAGAGCAGCAGCAGGACCGACATCGCCGAGCCCGTGCCGAAGTTCCAGGTCTGGAAGGAGGACTGGTAGATGTGGATGGAGATCAGGTCCGCCGCCTGGGGCGCCGACTTGCCGAACAGCACGAACGGCGTGTTGAAGTCGTTGAACGTCCACAGGAAGAGGACGAGGACGAGGACCTGGTTGACGGGGCGCAGTGACGGCAGGGTGATGCGGCGGATCTGCTGCCACACTCCGGCCCCGTCCAGAGCGGCGGCCTCGTACATCTCCCTGGGGATGTTCTGCAGTCCGGCCATCATGATGAGGAAGGCGAAGGGCCAGCCCTTCCACACCGAGACCACCAGCAGGGTGACGAAGCTGTTGTCGCCGATGAGCCAGAACGCGGGGCTGTCGGTCAGGCCGAGCTGGTCGTGGAGCACGTGGTTGACGAGCCCGTTGTCGCGCTGGAACATGAACGCCCAGGTGATGACCGCGGCGTAGACGGGCAGCGCGTAGGGGACGAGGAAGACGGTGCGCAGCAGTCCCCGGCCGCGGAAGGTCTCCTGCATGAAGATCGCGGCGGCGGTGCCGAGCAGCCAGCACAGGGCGACCGACAGCAGGGTGAACTGGCAGGTGGTGAGGAACGACTTCAGGAGTGCTTCGCCGACGGGGGCGTCGAAGTCGATCGTGAGCCTGTAGTTGTCGGTGCCGGCCCAGGGCGCGGTTCCCCAGTCGCGCAGGTAGAACTGGGTGAGTTCCTTGAAGCTGACGACGATGCCGATCAGCATGGGGACCAGGTGCACGAGCAGTTCGAGGACCAGGGCGGGCAGCAGCAGCAGGTAGGGAAGCCCGACGCGGCGCAGCCGCCCGGAGCGGCGCCGGCGGGGCGCCGCTCCGGGCCGGGTGGTGCGGCCGGCCCGCTCGCCGGTGGTGGGGGCAGCGGTGGTGGTCATGGTGGTGTCCGTGCTCACTTCTTGGGCATCTGCTGCTGGGCCTTCTCGAGCTTCGCCCTGACCGACTCGGTGGTGGCGGGCCGGCCGGCCGCGGCCTCGGCGAAGAGCTCCTTGACGGCGGTGCCGACCACCGTCTCGAACTGGGACTCCTCCGGGACCTGGGGCAGGGCGGTGGCGCTGGTGGCGAGGGTGTCCCGCAGGACGGCGAGGGCCGGGGTGTTGAACGCGGGGTCCTGCTGGGCGGCCTTGACCGGGGGGATGGAGCCGTAGGCCGTGTTGAGGATGGTCTGCTCCCCGTCGCTGGTCATGAACTTCACGAACTTCTTCGCGCCGTCGATGTTCCTGGTGTTCTTGAACACCGCCAGGTTGATGCCGGCGACCATGGAGTTGGTGGCGGTGCCCTGGCCCGGCGCCCCGGAGGGGACGGGCGCCGGGGCGACGCCCCATTCGTCCTCGGTCATGCCCTGGGCCTGGAACGTGGCGGAGGCGGTCTGCCACAGCACCATGGCCGTGTTGCCGTTGGCGAAGTCGCTCAGGGACTGGTTCTGCGCGTACTCGGCGTTGCCCGGAGCGACGATCTTGTCCTTGCCCATCAGGTCGACGTACTGCTTCACCGCGGCGACCGCTCCGTCGGAGGTGAAGTCCGCCTTGCCGTCGGCGGTGAAGAAGTCGGCGCCGTGCTGCTTGCCGAGGACGAAGACCTGGTGGATGTTGTTGGACAGGTTCGAACCTTCGGCCCCCAGGGCCCACTTGCCGTCCTTGGACAGCTTCTTGCCGGTCTCCACCAGCTCGTCCCAGGTCGCCGGGGGCTTCTCGATGCCGGCGTTCTTGAACATGCTCTTGTTGTAGTAGAGGGCGTAGGCCATGGAGTACAGCGGGACGGCGGCCGGGTCCTGTCCCCGGACGCCGGTGGAGCCCAGAGCGGACGGGACGAAGCGGTCCTTGCCGCCGATCGCCTCGAAGTTCTCGGCGTTCCACGGCAGCAGGGCGCCGCTGGACTGGAGGGAGGCGCTCCAGGTGTTGCCGATGTTCAGGACGTCGGGTCCCTGGCCGGAGGTCGTCGCCGTCAGGATCCGGTTGAGGAGGTCCGCCCACGGGACGACCTCCAGCTTCACCTTGATGCCGGTCTCCTTCTCGAACTTGTCGAGTTCGGGCTGGAGGACCTTCTTGTCGACCTCGATACTGGCGCCCTGGTTGGAGGCCCAGTAGGTGAGGGACTTGGGCTGCTCGTTCGATCCGCCGTGGCCGGACGACCCCCCGCCGCAGGCAGCCGCGGTGAGAACGAGCGGGAGAGTGACGGCACCGACGGCTGCGGCTCGGATTCTGCGCATGGCTCCAGGGGCCTTTCGAGGAAGTGGCGGTGAAACCCGGGGGTGGGGTGGCGACGCCCCGCCTTCGGACCGCGACCAGCCCCCATGGCTTAATTTAGGATGTGAGTTAAACCTCAAGCGAAGGTCGCGTCAAGGCCCCGAACACATGTAAGTTGCCACCAGGAAGTCCAAGTTGAGGGGGCACGGGTGCGAGTACGCAGTGGCCGAACGGTTCATGACCTGCGGCGCGAGAACCGGACTGCCGTTCTGCAACGGCTGTATTTCGACGGGCCCCAGAGCCGCTTCTCGCTCGGACCCGCCACCGGGCTCAGCTCGGGCTCGGTCAGCAACGTGGTCGCCGAGCTGGTCGCCGAAGGCCTGGTGGAGGAGGCCGGCAGCGTCGACTCGGCCGGCGGCCGGCCCCGCACGCTGCTGCGCATCCGCGCCGACAGCGGGTACATGGTCGGCGTCGACGTCGGCGAGACGCGGGTGCGGATCGAGCTCTTCGACCTGGCGCTGACCGAACTCGCCCGCATCGAGAGGCCGCTCGTGACCGAGGGGCCGCGCCGGGTCGACCGCTACGACGTCGGCATCGTGCTGGACCACCTGCGCGAGGGGATCCCCGCGGTGCTGGCGCAGGCCGGCATCCCGGCCGAACGCCTGCTCGGCGTGGGCATCGGTGTGCCGGGCATCGTCGCCCGCGACGCCGGCGGCGCGGTCGTCCACGGCCAGACCATCGGCTGGAGCGCCGTGCCCCTGGAACGACTGCTGCGCGAGTCGGCGATCGTCCCCGCGAGCGTGCCGTACTCCATCGACAACGGAGCCAAGACGCTCGGTCAGGCGGAGATGTGGTTCGGCGCCGGGCGCGGCGCGCAGAGTGCGGCGGTGGTCCTCTTCGGGTCGGGTGTCGGCGCCTGCGTCGTCGCCGACGAGGTGGGGCCCGGGCGCGCCATCGAGTGGGGCCACCTCACGGTGCGCGTGCGGGGCCGCCGCTGCCGGTGCGGCGCCCAGGGCTGCCTGGAGGCCTACGCGGGAGCGGAAGCGCTCCTCGAACGCTGGCGGGAGGCCGGCGGCCGGCCGCCGGCGGACGCGGACGAGGAGACCTCGCTGACCGCGATGATCGCCGCCGCCTACCCCGGGGAGGGCGGCCCGGAACCCGACGCCACGGCCCTGGCCGTCCTGGAGGAGACCGCCGAGTACCTCGGCGCCGGTTTCTCCGACCTGATCAATCTCTTCCAGCCCGAGCGCATCCTCGTGGGCGGCTGGGCGGGACTGCAGCTGGGACCCGCGTTCCTCGACGCCGTGCGCGGCCACGCCCTTTCCTACGCCCTGGCCTACCCGGCCGCGCACGTGCGGATCGAGCTGGGCGCCCTGGGCCCCGACGCCGTGACGGTCGGGGCCGCGATCCTGCCGCTCGCCGGTTTCTTCGCCCGCGGCGGACGCCGTGAGGCGGCCCGGCCGCAGGAGCCCGCCCCCGCGTGGCAGGCGACCCTGCGGGAGCGCGCGGCCCAGTGACCCCTCCTGCCCGCGCGGGCGCGCCGCCGGCCCGGCGCGCCCGGGGCGGTGTCAGGGCACGCTGACGTCGATGGCCCCCGTCCACAGCGGGTCTCCGGCGGACCGGCCCACCACGAGCCGGAAGGTGCCGGGCTCCACGCACCAGGCGCGTTCCCCGGGGGACCAGTGCCGCAGGGCGCGGGCCGGTACCGTCACGACGGCCGTGACCGACTCCCCGGCCGGCGCCTCCACCGCGGCGTAGCCGGCGAACCATCGCGTGGGCCGCTCCACCGCGGAGTGCGGCCGCGCGAGGTACACCTGGACCACTTCCCGGCCCCGGCGCGAGCCGGTGTTGGTCACCCGCACCCCGACACGGAACGGCTCCCCGGCCACGGCGCGCGCGGGAGCCGTCACCTCCCCGTACGCCCAGGTGGTGTAACCGAGGCCGTGGCCGAACCAGTAGGCGGGCTCCCGTCCGGCCCGCAGCCACGCACGATGGCCGACGTGCAGCCCCTCGGCGTACTCGAGGACTCCTCCGACCGGCCGGGTACGGGTGACGGGAGCGTCCGCGAGGGTCGCCGGCCACGTGGTGGGAAGCCGGCCCCCCGGCTCGGCCGTGCCGAACAGGACGTCGGCGAGCCCGTCCCCCGCCTCCTGCCCCGGGAACCACGTCAGCAGCAGGGCGCCCACCTCCTCCCGCCAGGGCATCTCGACCGGCCCGCCGCTGTTGACCACGGCGACGGTCCGCGCGTTGACGGCGGCCACCGCCCGGACGAGCTCGTCCTGACGGCCCCCGAGGCGCAGGCCGGCGCGGTCGTGGCCCTCGCTCTCGTCGTGCTCGCCCGTACCGACGACCACGATCGCGGCGTCCGCCCGGCGGGCGGCCTCCACCGCGGCTTCCAGCGCGCGGCGCGCATCGGGTTCCGGCGGGCCCGCGGTGACCACCGTGGCCCGGCCGGAGCCGGGGACCAGTTCGCGCGTGGCGACCACGTGGACGGGCCGGTGCGCGGGCAGGAGCAGCCGGGCCGTCCGCACGGGCGGGTTCACGTGGACGACGGCCGGGTCGTCGGTCTCGCACGGGAAGTCGCCGGCGATGATCGCCCGCCCGTCCATGCTGAGCTCCATCCGGCCGAAGCCCGCGACCCCGAACGTCCACTCCCCGGCCTGCCGCGGCCGCAGCCGTGCGCTGATCTCCACGGTGTGCGCTCCCGCGGGCAGTTCCGGCTCGAGCTGGCGGCCCGAGAGGCGGTGCTGCGCGTACAGCTCCCCTCCGGCGGCGTCCAGGACGCGCAGCAGCACGCCGGGCTCTCCCGACCGCGGATCGCTGCACCCGTCGGTCCCCAGGGGGGCGGGCGGGACTCCCAGCGACGGGCCGGGCGCGTACACGACCCGGACGCGGCCGCCCAGCCGGTCCCGGATGCCCGCCAGCGGCGTGACGACCCCGGGCGGGAAGACCCCCGCGCTGCCCCCGCCCTGCGCGCGGGGTGCGGCGGCGTGGACGCCGATGAGCGCGACGGTCGCGAGGGCCGCGGGATCGAGCGGCAGCACGTCGCGGTTGCGCAGCAGGACGCAGCTCGCGCTGACGGCGCGGCGCAGGAGGGCCCGTACCCGCTGCGGTCGCACGGCGGTCGCGGCCCGGGGCCCGGACGCGCCGAGCGCGCCGACGCGGCCGGCCAGCCGCAGCAGCCGCAGCACCTTCTCGTCGACGGCCTCCTCCTCGACCAGGCCCTCGCCCACCGCCCGGAGCAGCGCGGCGCCCCAGGGGCCGTCCGGTCCGGGCATGGCCAGGTCCAGCCCGGCGCGGGCGGGCTCCACCGTGGAGCGCACCGCACCCCAGTCGGACAGCACGACACCGTCGAAACCCCACTCCGTCCTGAGGGGTTCCCGCAGCAGGGGGCTGGCGGTCATGGTCGCGCCGTCGACGGCGTTGTATCCGGCCATCACCAGCCACACCCCGGCGTCCACGGCCGCCTCGAACGGGGCGAGGTAGACCTCGCGCAGGACGCGTTCGGACATCCGTACGTCCACGGTGAGCCGGTCCGTCTCGGAGTCGTTGGCCACGTAGTGCTTGGCCGTGGCCGCCACTCCGCCCGCCTGGATCCCGCGGATCAGGGCCGCGCCGGCACGGCCGGTCAGTTCGGGGTCCTCGGAGAAGCACTCGAAGTGCCGGCCCCCGAGAGGAGACCGGTGCAGGTTCAGGGTGGGCGCCAGGACGACGTCCACGCCCTTCGCGGCGGCCTCCGCGGCCAGCAGGCCGCCCACCTCCTCCAGCAGGTCCTCGTCCCACAGGGCCGCCAGCGCGGAGGCGGAGGGCAGGAGGGCCGACGGTTCGCGCTCGTCCCAGGCCTGCCCGCGGACGCCGGCCGGGCCGTCGGACGTGACCATCTCCTTCAGCCCGATGGCGGGTTCGCCCGCCGTGCGCCATGTCGTGGCGCCGGTGAGCAGCCGCACCTTCTGCTCCGTGGTCAGCTCGTCGAGGAGGCTGTAGAGCCGTGCTTCCGTCATGGCCACCCCATGCTCGTCACCCGCGCGCCGGCGGGTGGGCGTGTTCGGCCCGGGCCGCGCGTGCGTCCCGGGAAGGAGAGGGCCCGGCCGCCCCACCGCCGTGGGAGGGCCGGGCCCCGCGGAAACCGGCCGGGTCAGGGCAGCCGGTATTCCGCGTTCAGGACGGCACCCTGCTCCGGGTGCGACTGGTCGTAGCCCCGCGGGTCGCACTGGAGGCCGCCCACGATGCAGTGGTCGACCATCGCCCGGAGGGTGCGTTCCTCCCACGCGTTGAAGAAGTCGTAGTGGAAGGAGTAGCCGCGGCCGCTGGCCAGGTGGACCTGGCTCATGTCGCCGTTGACCGGCCACGCCATCTTGAACTCGATCATCGGCAGGGCGACCGGGTGGGATGCCGGGCACATGTTGTCGTTGGTGCCGGGCTTGACGACCGGGTACGCCATGTGGCTCTGGTGGTCGGGCGTGTCCAGGTACAGGCCGTTCCAGCAACTGGGCGCCTGCATCCGCAGGTTGAGCTGGACGTCGGGCCGGTTCGGGCAGCTCGCCGGGATGTCGACGTTGAAGAAGCTGTCACCGCATTCCCAGCCCTCGACGAAGCCCTTGTGCGCACGGAACTGCTGCGCGGTCTGCAACGGGTTGCCGACGACGAACCGCAGGCCCTTGGGGAACGGGCGCACGCTGGTGTAGTCGGTGACGCCGGTCTTGTAGTAGATGACCTGCGGTCCCACCGGCAGGATCTTCTGGTCGCCCTTGTACAGCGAGGGCATCCAGTACGCCGAGGCGTCGGCGGGCGCCTTGCACGTGGTGCTGCCTCCGTAGAGGCTCGCGGTGGTGCTGGCCGCGTTCGTGCTCGTGTTGCCCATGAAGGTGTGGTCGTGGGACCGTCCCGCCTGCCCGGGGTAGACGATCGGGTCGTCGGGGGCGGTGTGCGTGACCGAACAGTTGGCCTGGAACTCGTGGAAGTAGCGCGGCGGAGGCGTCGCGCTGGACGGGGTCACGCCGGTGACCTGCGGAACGGCGGGTATGTAGCCGTCGCCGTCCGCGTCGTCGCCCGACGCCTGAGTGGATTCGGCACTCATGTGCCCGGCGTGGGCGGCCGACGGGGCGGCCTGCGCGGCCCCGGGGTCGGCCGCCGTGGCCATCGTGCCGATGCCCAGGACGCTTGCGACCAGTGCGCTGCCGAGGAGGAGTGCGGGAAGTTGCTTCGAGCGCCATCTCATGGGGATCTCCAGCCCGTTGTGGGAGGGGGAGGGGTGGGGGTGCGGGGCGCAGGTCCGTCAGCCGTAGATGCCGAACTCGTGGAGCGAGTAGCCCCAGCCGGTGCCCCGCGCCGTCAGCTGCAGGCGCACGTACCGTGCGGTCGCCGTGAGGTCGATCGTGTCGATGTCACCGTTGCCGGAGGCCGTGGTGTGCACGGTGCGCCAACTGGTGCCGTTGTCGGAGACCTGGACCTCGTAGGACCTGGCGTAGGCCGGGTCCCATTCCAGCTGGAGCTTGCGGAAGGCGGTCGCGGCGCCGAGGTCGACCTGGATCCACTGCGGGTCGCTCCAGTCGCTGGCCCAGCGCGTCCCGCTGTTGCCGTCCGTGGCCTTGGCCGGCTCGCACGGGCAGTCGCCGTAGGACGCCTGGAAGGAGGAGGCGGCGGTCGGCTTGTTCAGGGCGAGGTTCGGGCCGGCCACCGGCGGGGCGACGACCTTCACCGACCTGGTCTCGATGCCGGCGTTGCCGCGGCCGTCCTCCGCCTGGACGTACACCTTCCACACGCCGAGCTTCTCCGGTGCGGTGACGGCGAAGGTGCCGTTGCCCGTGGACCGCCACCTGGCCTCGACCAGGCCCTTGTCGCCGTTGGCGTAGTTCCCGCTGAGGAAGATCCGGTAGGTCAGCGGGTCCCCGTCCGGGTCCCGCACGGCGGCGCGCACGGTGAACTCACCGCCCGCCGGCGCGGCCGAAGCCGGGGAGACGGCCATGTCGGTGATCACGGGCGGCGTGTTGTCCCCCGCGGTGGAGCCGGCGTAGGCCTGCTTGACCGCGTAGTACGACAGTCTCTTCAGCCCGCCGGAGAGCACGTTGTACCAGACGCCCCCGAAGTCGTGCTCGGTGCCGTAGTGGAACATCGTCGCGCCCAGGGCGACGCCCCGGTGGCCGGTGACGCAGTTCCACGCACTGGTGTACCCGTCGCGCTTCTGGACGTCGGTGGGCTCGTCGGGGATGCCGTTGGCGTCGTCGGCGACCTCCCACTCCCCGACCGGACCGGTCTCGGTGATGATGTAGGGCTTGGTGTATCCGCCCTGCTCCCAGTCCTGGCGGACCTTGCAGATGTTCCCGTAGGAGTTCATCGAGTACAGGTCGAGGTCGGGGGCGTTGCGCTTGTAGTAGGGCCAGGTGCCCGTCCAGGCGTCGGTGGAGGTCACCGGGTGGTCCGGGTCGATCGAGTGGATCTTCCGGGCGACGTCGTTGACGAAGCCCGTGTAGGCGTTGCGCTGGTTCTCCAACTCGGTGCCGCTGTAGCAGTTCTGCAGGCCGAGGACCGACTCGTTGCCCACGTTCCACATCAGCGTGCCGGGGTGGCTCTTGTAGGTGTCCACCCACTTGGCGAACTCGTTGAGCGAGGTGGTCTTGTACGTCGTGTCCGTCACGTAGTCGACGCAGCCTCCGGAGCCGGGGCCGCCGCCGGGCTGGAGCCAGAAGCCGTTGATCACGCGGATGCCGTTGGCGGCGGCGCTGTCCAGGAGCGGCTTGGTGGAGGCATCGGTGCCCCAGGTGCGGACGGTGTTGACGCCCATGGACTTCAGGTCGGGCATGTAGCGGGGGGCGTCGGCGGCGGCGGGCCCCCAGGTGAAGCCCTTGACGGTGTAGGGCTGTCCGCCGGCCTGGAGCTGCCAGTTGCCCGCGGTGCCGGTCACCTTGACCGCCCCCGTGCCGGGGGAGGGGGTGCCGTCGGCGCTGCCGTAGACCTGGAACTCCCACAGGGAGTAGCCGTAGCCGCCGGAGCGCTCGGTTCCCAGCATGCGCACGTAGCGGCCCGAGCCGGAGACGGCGACCTCGTCGCTGCCGCCGTCCCCGCCGGTCACGGTCTTCAGGGTCCGCCAGTCGGTGCCGTTGTCGGACGCCTGGATCTGGTAGCTCTTGCCGTACGCCCCTTCCCACGTCAGCACCACGCGGGAGAGGTCGGACTTCTTGCCGAGGTCGACCTGGAGCCACTGCGGGTCGCTCCACTGGCTGGCCCAGCGGGTGCCGGTGAGGTTTCCGTCGACGGCGGCGGAGGCGGCGTAGCCGTCGCCCTCCTGGGAGGAGGCGGTGGCCGGCTTGCCCTGGGAGAGCAGGGCCTCCGCGGCCCGGGCGGGCGGGGCGGCCAGCGTGAGGGACGACGCCGCCAGTGCGCCGAGCACGAGCAGGGGAACGCCGCTCCGGCGGCGGACCGGGGTGGGGGAAGAAGGTCTGGGCACGTCTGCTCCTGGCACGATCGGGAGGGGGGCGGATACGGGACGGCCTGCGCGGCCGGCCTGCGCGGGGCCCGGTCAGGGGTAGGACACGACGGTGGACGGCACGGTCGAGGTGCCGGCGGGGACCGTGGAGGCCCCGGTGTCGTTGATGACGTGCTCGTAGTGGCCGTTGCCGCCGAGCGACACCGTCAGGAGGCTGTGGAACTTCACTCCCGGCTTGACCGGAGCCTTGAACCCGTGGTCCTGGCGGATGTTCGGGTCGACGTTGTAGTAGCAGTAGCTGCCCAGGCCCCACGCTTCGTGGGTGGTCACCGAGTCGTCCACCCGGTAGGCGGCGTAGCCCTTGGTGGAGCCGTTCTGGATCGCCGCCTGGTCGGGGGCGTCGTACGCCTTCTCGTTCTGGTAGAAGACCGTCTTTCCGCGCTCGCCGTACCACTCCACGTCGTACTTGTTGAAGTGCTCGACGAACAGGCCGGTGGCCAGGACGTCGTCGCCCGTCACCCGCACGCCGTAGTCGGCGCGGTTGGTCTCCCAGCCCACGCCCTCCCCGTGGTCGGCGCGCCACACCCAGGTGTGGTCGACGATGGTGTCGTCGCTGTTGATGACCATGCTGGTCGTCGCCTTGCCGGCGCCAGCGCCGCCGACGCGGATGTAGACGTCCTGGACGGTCGTCGGGTTCGCGGCGTGGTCAGCGGAGGCGCCGGCCGGGCCGACCTCCAGGAGCGTCGGGGAGTTGACGGGGCCGGCGTCGATGAGGAAGCCGGCGAGCTTGACCCCGTCCACGTCGGCGACCTTCATGGCGGTCACCCCGTTGTCCGGGATGATGGTGGCCAGGCCCAGGCCGAGCACGATGGTGCCGGGCCGGTTGACGTCGATGCTCCGGTCGACGTGGTAGATGCCGGGCGTGAACAGCAGGTGCAGGCCCTGGGCGAGCGCGCTGTTGATGGTGGCGGCGGTGGCTCCGGGCTTGACCACGTAGAACCTGTCCAGCGGCACGGACTCGCCCTGGGGCGTGCCGTTGGCCCAGGTGGTGCCGCGGGCGTTGGTGCGCTTGGCCGGTGCGAAGACCTTGTACTCGTTGCCGTCCAGGTAGAGGAAGGGCTTCTCGCGCGAGACCGGGGTGGTGTCGAGGGTGGTGTACCGGGGCTCGGGGAACGTGTTGGCGGGCGCGCCCTCGACGCCGGAGAAGGTCATGTTCCACACGCTGTTGGTCCAGCCGCCGATGCTGCTGTCGCGGGTGTACCACTGCTGCTGCGAGTACGGGCCGACCGTGCCGTCGATCTTGCTGTCGGCGATGTAGCCGCCACTGGCCCAGCCGTACCCGGCGGGGGCGAGGTTGAGGCCGCCCTTGACGTGCATCCGGCGGAAGGACGCCGCCTGGGACACCGCCCAGCGGTTCGTGCCGTTGACGGGCTTGACGGCGAGGTTCTCCGCGGAGCGCCAGAAGTTCTGGGTGGCGTTGCCGCCGAACCAGCCGGCGTCCACGGTCACGTCGCCGTTGAAGGTGGTGTCGTCCGGCTTCAGGCCGAGGCCGGCGATCTGGGTGTAGAAGCCGATCTGGGCGTTGATGTTGTCGTAGGTGCCCGGCTTGAAGAGGAAGGCGTGCCGGCCGCTGCCGAACTGCGCCGACTCCTGCTCGCGGAAGACCTGGTCGAGCTTGTCCTGGATGCCGGGGGTGCCGGGGTCGATGACGTGCACGTTCGGGCCGAGGTCGCCGCCGCCCGGCAGGGTCGGTCCGCCGCCGTCGCCTCCCGCGGTACCGAACACCTTGAACTCCCACAGCGAGTAGCCGTAGCCGGTGGCCCGGGAGACGCCCTGCATACGGACGTAGCGGGCGGTCCCGGTGATGTTCAGCGTCTCGGTTCCGCCGTGTCCGTCGGTGGTGGAGTAGGCGGTGCTCCAGTCGGTGCCGTTGGCCGACAGTTCGATGCGGTAGGCCTTGGCGTAGGCGGCTTCCCAGCGCAGTTCCACCGCGCCGATCGCCGCCGACGCCCCGAGGTCGACCTGGAGCCACTGCTGGTCGGAGGCCGCGCTGGACCAGCGCGTCCCGTTGTCGCCGTCGACCGCGTCCTTGGCGGGGGTGCCGTAGTGCTCCTGGCTGGAGGCGGTCACCGGCTTCCCCTGCGACAGCAGCACCGGGTCGGCGGCCGCGGAGGCGTGCGGAGCGAGAGTCAGAAGGCCGGCCAGCAGGGCGCCGACGGCCGCACCGGCCACGGCGCGGCGGACGGTGCGGGTGGGCGGCGACGCCGCCACCGACATACCGAGAGTCAACAAGACGGCTCCTACGGAGGGGAGTTGGGGTGTGGGGAGAGCGCTCTCCGGAACCCTGCCCTCCCCTCGGCGGCCGGGTCAAGCCTCGCGACATGACTTTTCTTTCAGCTTTCATTAAGTCGAGGCGCCAGGCGCGGCCCGAGTGCGCGGGCCGGCAGGGGCGGGGGAGTGGGCGACGGCCTCACCGGTGGCCTCGGCGGCGTCGGCCGTCAGCTCCCCGGAGCGTCCGTTCCGCCGAGCCGGCCGTCGGCGGGGTGAACAGGGCGCTCGATGGTGGAGACGACCCGCACCAGGGACGGTGCGGCAGGGGCGGAGGCGAAGCCGAACCGGACGGGCGGGAGGACCGGGGCCAGCGGACCGAGGTCGGTTCCCTCCAGGGAGGCCACGGCGTGGGTGATCGGGAACAGATCGCAGGCCGCGTACCACTGCCGGTGGCCGGGCCGCGAGCTGCCGCGGGTCCGTACGCCGGGCAGCGCGCGGGCGGGCAGCGCGGCGAGGGCGGCCCAGCTCGGCCTGCGGGCGAGAGAGCGGGGGACGGCCCGGAGCGCCATGCCCAGTGGACCACGCCGGCCTACGGTGAAGCGCAGGGCGAGCGAGTCCGCCGCGACCTCCCACACCGTGCCGCTGACGCGGACGGTCACCGGCCCGGTGCGGACCTCGTCGAAGTGGTAGACGCCGGCGATGCACCGGGCCGTCGGCGGGGTGGGGGCGAACAGGACGCGGTGCCCGTCGGCCCGCTCCAGCATCACATCGCTGAACGTTCCGAACGGAGAGCGGAGCCAGTGCCCGATGACCACGCGCGTACCGGAACCGGTACCCACGCCGGCGATCCAGCCGTCGAAGGCAAGCCGTTCATGTCCCATGGAGAACTTATAGCCGGAATGCGGTATTTCCCTCGGCCGTGACCGGCCCGGAGCGCGGGACGGAACCCCACCGGACGAGGGGGCACACCATCGTGCGCGAACGTGCCGCAGCACCGTCCGACCCGGGACGACATGGGTGTCCGTCGGTGAGGCACCACGCCGTACCGGCGGCACGCGGTGCGTACGTCGCACGGGGCCCGGTGCGGGACGGCTCCGAGATCATCGGCACGCCGGCGGGCGAGGCACGGCGGTCGTCTGCTCACCCATGCCGCCGCCCCCGCTCCCTCCGGGCAGCGCGCGGGTGCTCCGGCCGGTGCCTGACCACACGGGCGGAGGCCTCGACAGATCGGGTGGGGGCAGGGCGGACGGTAACGCAACCGGAGGCCGCAAGGACGGGCATCGGCGTCCGAGCGCGGCCGGGCCAGGCCGGGACATCCCCGCCCGGGGCGGGGTGTGTGCTGAAGAGTGCTCCGACAACGAAGCGGGCAGGAGAGAAGGGGACGCGGCGGCAAGCGACGGTACGGAGCCCCGTGCCAAGGAACTGCTCCGGCTGCGCACAACCGTCGACAGCACGACACGTGCCGCGAGATCTGGGGTGCGCAGGAAGTCCGGTCCTTCCACGCGGAGGAGAGAAGGGCAGGGTGAGGCCGAGGGTCGCACCCTGCCAGGCTCCGCACTCGACGGTGAGCTCAGGAGGCCAGGACGGAATCGTCGAAGGTCTCGGCGCCCGGCAGGTGATGCCGGGCGGCGATCAGCGCCGCGTGCACGTCGGTCGTCCCGGTCGCCACGCACAACGCCCGCGCGACGTCCTCGATCTCGGCCTGCACGCCCTCAGCTCCGTCGCCTTCCGCCAGGACGGCCAGAGCCCAGTAGCGGTCGACGAGACCGGGAAGCACTGCCGGGTGAGCCATGAGCATGAACGCGCCCCTTCCTCCACAAAGATCAACCAAGTGTCGCCCGGGTACCCCCCTTCCCGCGCCGCAATCCCCTCAGACGTACGCCTGCGCCGCGGGAAGCGGCGGCCCCGTTGTTCGCCGCGGTGGAGGCGGCGACCGGGGTGGGCGCTACCGCTTCGTGTAGTCCTCGCGGAGGGCGTCGAGGATGTGGGTTGCTTCCGGGAGGCCGGCCGCGCGGCAGCGGGCGACTGCCGTGGTCAGGCGGGCCACCGCGTCCTTGAAGCGGGCGAGGCCGTTGCCCTCGATGAGGGCTGCGATCCGGACCGCTTCGGCGCGCGGTATCTCGCCCTGTTCTCCGCCTCTCTCGTGCGCGGCGACGGCAGCCTCCGCCTCGGCCAGGGCCTGCTCGAAGCGTTCGGCCTCCGCGAGGACGCGGGCACGGCGGTAGTGCACCACGGATACACCGACTACATGCGCGTCCCTACGTCGCTGGGGAGACGGCAAGGTCGTAGCGGAGGGGTGGGGGCGAACTTGAGGCGCTGACGTCCGCCGCCGGAGAGGGTGGACAGCGGTTCACGGAAACATGACCGACCGCCGAGGGGGCTCGAAGAGAGCGGGTCGGGCCCGGAAGTACAAGGCCGGGAGGTCCTACCGATTCCCGTGCCGGCCGGGGTATCCCTGGAAGGCGTCCCTGATCGAGGGCCGTTCGTTCCCCGGGAAGGAGACCCGCCATGGACGGCTGGTTCGTTGACGACCGTTGCTTCAACTGCGATGTCGCACGGCAGCTCGCGCCCGATCTGATCGGTGAGGTCGGCGGAAGGTCGCAGATCATGCGCGCGCCCCGCGACGAAGGGGAGACGCGGCGCTTACACGCAGCCGTCTTCGCCTGCCCCACGCGCTCGATCCGCCCCACCTCCGGGCATGCCGACCGGCGGCTCGATCCCTTTCCGATGGCCTTGGACAGCGGTGTCCTGTTGTGCGGGCACAACTCCCGGCACACCGCCGGAGCCAACTCCTACGTGCTCTTGCGGCCCTCCGGCACGGCGATGATGATCGACACGCCGCGCTGGAGCGGTGGACTGGCCGAGCGTTACGCGGCATGGGGTCCGGTCACCGATGTGCTGCTCACCCACCGCGACCACGCCGCACACGGCCGCCGCTACGCGGACCATTTCGGCGCCCGACTGTGGATTCACGAGGGCGACCTCGACGCCGCCCCGGACGCGGACCAGGTGATCCGGGGTCTCGAGCCCGTGGAGATCGGTGAGGGGGTCGCCGCTCATCCGCTGCCCGGTCACACACCCGGCAGCGTGCTCTACCTGGCAGATGACCGGTACTGCTTCAGCGGGGACAGCTTCTACTGGTCACGCACCACCGCTGACCTGGAAGTCCCGGAAAGCGTGATCTGGTACTCGATCGCGGAGCTGGCCGCCTCTCTGGCCAGGACAGCCGGACGGATCCGCTTCGAATGGGTCCTGCCGGGCCACGGCGACCGCCGCCATCTCTCCGCCGACGACATGTCCCGGCGGCTGACAGGTCTGGCAGCGCGCACCCGCCAGTTGCAGCCCCGACCGGTCGACTTCACCGCCGTCCGCTGGTGAGAGCACGGCCGGCTGGGGCGCCAGTCGAGTGAAACCAGGCCGCGGGGCTCATCGGTTCTGGCGGTGGCGGCCCCGGCCGTGTGGTTCCCTCGTCGCGAGCAGAACGAGGGCCAGGCCGAGAGGCAGCAGCAGGAGCAGCATCAACGTCATGGCACCCCTCGTGCCCGCCCTGCGCCGATGCACACCCGGTGCCGCGCTTCCGTTGCGACCATGCTGCGCCTCCCGCCGGCGGCGCCCCACCCGGCGCGCGCCTGTTCGGCCGTCGCACGATGCGATCACCGGCCGGACCGATCCCCCATCCCCCCAGGTCGGGCAGAACTCATGTGCCCCGCCCCCGGATGATCCGTACCGGTCCACCGGGCTGACGTGGGACGCGCGAAGTGCCACGATGATCCGTGCTTCAACAGTGTGCCGGTTCGGGACGCGGTGAGAGTGCGGTGATGTCGCGTCCCCGGGACCAGCCCTACGCCACGAAAGGGCGGACATCACATGCGCGTTACACCACGTGGAGCGTTCTTAAGCAGTGGTCGGGGCTCGGCCGAGGACGACCAGGTGCGGCTCTACTACAGCCGCAAGACACAGGAGATCCTCCAGAAGTACGGTCCCGGTCCCGGCGTGCACTTCCACGTGGGGCTGTTCCCCGACCGGCTCCCGCCCCACACGGCCGTCTCGCAGAGCACGCTCAAGCAGCACCTGCTCGACGCCCAGGAACGCATAGTCGAGCACGCGGCCCGTTCCTGGGGCGCGTACGAGGAACCACCCCGCACGCTCCTCGACATCGGCTGCGGCCTGGGCGGCACCTCGCTGTACTGGGCGCAGGAGCACGGGGCTGCGGTCACCGGTCTCACCGTCGCGGCGGACCACATCCCGATCGTCCGGCGCTTCACCCGGCAGGCAGGGGTCGAGGAGCTCGTGGACCTCCTCCAGATGGACGTCCACGACCTGGACGTCACCCACGCGTACGATGCCGCGTACGCCAACGAGAGCAGCGGCTACACCGACCGGGCCCGCCTCTTCGACGTGGTCGCCAAGGCCCTCAGGCCCGGCGGATGGTTCGGCATCCAGGAGCACTTCCTGTGCCGCCCCGGACACCGCGAGTTCATGGACGGCTACTACAGAACGCGGCTGGGGACGCGCGACGAATACCTGGCCGCGGCCGAGGCGTCCGGCTTCGAGCTGACGCACGACGAGGACGTGACCGACCGGGTGGCCGAGTTCTGGGTGCAGTCCATGGCATGGAACACCGCCGAACTCGACCGGCTCCGGGCGGGCGGCGAACCCGGCGCCTGGAGCACCGCACGCCTGGAGCAGTCGACGATCACGCACAGCAGGTTCTTCCGCATCTGGCGTGAACACGCGGTGGAGACGCGCCTGATGCGCTTCCGGGCCGGGGGCGGCCGATGACCGCCCCGCCGCGCCCCTCGCTCCTCGGTGCGCAACTCCCCGCCTTCTTCTGTCCCCTGCAGCGCGACCTCCTCCATCCGCAGGCCAAGCAGGTCGAGGAGCGGGCGGTCGAGTGGGTCGACGCCTTCGGCCTCTACCCGGACCCGGTCGAGCGCGCGTGGGGTCTCGCCACCCGCAGCGCCGACTTCTCCTGCCGCATCATCCCCGACGGGGACGTGGAGGCCCTGCTGCTGTTCACCGAGTGGAACTACTGGGCCAACGCCGTCGACGACTGGCAGGACTCCGGCTCCGAAGAGGTGGGGGCGGGCGCCGTCGTCGAGCACGGCGTACGGCTGCTGCGGACCATCGAGAACCCCGGGGCGTCCGTGCTTCCCGAGGGTCCCATGACCCGCTCGCTGGTGGACCTGGTGGTCCGTACCCACGCCACGCTGTCCGCGTTCGAACTGCGCAGGTTCACGGAGGGGACGCGGGACTGGCTGCTCGGTGCGGCCTGGCGGGCCGCCCGCGCCGAGGCCGGGAGCATGCCGGGGCTGAACGACTTCGTCGCCATGGGGCCGCTGGCGAACGGCACCCGCTTCTCGATGACGTGGTCCGACGTCGTACGCGGGGCCCGGCCGCCCGTGGAACTGCTCTACGACCCCGCCCTGACCGCGTTGACGGACGCGGCGCAATTCATCGTCAGTGCCGACAACGACCTGTTCTCCTACGACAAGGACGACCACCTGGAGCCGAAGGAGATCAACCTCGTCAACGTCTTCGCCCATCAGGAGAACTGCTCACCCGCCGAGGCCGTCCCGCTCGCGGTGGCCCTGCGGGACCGGGTGATGGTCCTCTACATCCGGCTGCGGGCCCGGCTGGCGCAGGGAGCGGACGCGGAGCTCCGCTCCTGCCTGCGGGCTCTGGACCACTACGTGGCCGGCTGCATCGCGTGGCAGAGCCGGGCGCCCCGGTACGCGAGCCCCCGCAACCGGTACGGGCTCCCGGTCGAGGAGGCCCGGTTCCCGGTCCGGTTCGCCGATGCGCCCAGCGACGCCGCGACCGAACCCCCTGACCTGCCGGCCCTCGCCGCCTGGTGGCAGTGGCTGCGGAACTGAGCGGTGCGCCGGAGCCCCCGGCCGCGCCGGCCGGGGGCTCCGTCTCGCACCGTCGGCTCAGCGGAGCCCGAACAGCCGCCGCCACCAGCCGGCGCGGCGCCGGGAGCGGGCGGCCGCGGGCACCGCGGGCTGCTGCGGCGGGACCGGCGGGACCTCGTACGCCTGCTCGGGGCCCGGTTGCGCGGAGGACACCGAACGCGGGGTGAACCGCACCGGCAGGGACAGCAGATGGCGCGACATGAGGGTGCCGCGCCACTGGAGCTCGCTCGCGCCGACGGCCAGCTGGAGGTCCGGCAGCCGGTCGAGCAGGACTTCGATCCCGGTGTCGGCGATGGCCCGGCCGATGTCCTGGCCCGGACACTCGTGTGCTCCGCTGCTGAACGCCAGGTGGGAGCGGTTGCCGAAGACGGAGACGCTGCGGTCGGGGCGGATCTGCGGGTCGGCGTTGCCCGCGGCCAGGCCGAGCAGGAGCATGTCGCCGGCCTTGATCTGCTGGCCGGCGAGTTCGGTGTCCCCGGTGGCCCAGCGCCCGATGACCGTGTTGATCGGCGGGTCGTCCCACAGCACCTGCTCCAGCGCGTCGGGCAGGGTCATCTGCCCTCCCGAGAGACTCGCCCGGAACCGCGGGTCGGTCAGTACGGTCCGCAGGGTGTTGGCGATCAGGTTGGCGGTGGTCTCGTACGCCGCGATCAGCACGACGCGCAGGTGCATCAGCACCTCGGTGTCGGTCAGGGCCGCCGGGTGTTCGATCAGCCAGGAGGCGAGGTCGTGGGCAGGTTTTTCCTTGCGTTCGACGACCAGCTGCTCCAGCGTCTGGGTGACGTAGCGGTCGCTCTGGAGCGCCGTCTCGGTTCCCTGGAGCATGTCGCGTGCCGCGTTGACCAGTCTGGGCCCGTGTTCGTCGGGCGCCCCGACGAGCTGCGTCATCACCAGCATGGGGAGCTGGTCGGAGAAGGCGGACACGAGGTCGGCGTACCCGTCGCCGGCGATCCGGTCGACGAGCTGGTTGGCGAACCGTGTCACGTAACGGCGGATGCCGCGCTTGTCGAAGCGTTCCAGGGACTCCACCACGGCTCCGCGCAGCCGCTCCTGGACGGGCCCGTCGGTGAAGTTGCACACCGGTACCCAGGAGACCATGGGGCCGAGCGGGGTGTCCGCCGGCACCCGCCCCTCGCGCATGTCGCGCCAGCCGCGGGGGTCGCGGGCGAAGCGCGACGGGGTGCGCGCCACGTCCAGGTTCTCCCGGTGGCCGAGGACCAGCCAGGCCGGCAGGTCCCCGCTGACCAGCACGGGGGCCACCGCCCCGTACTCGGCCCGCAGCTTCTCGTACAGCCCCAGGGGGTCGGCCTGGGCCTCCGGTCCGTGGAGGCGGTACAGGCCGCCCTGGGCGCGCGCCGCGTGGGCGGGGCACTCCGGCGGCGGGGTCGGGTGGGTGGTCACATTGCCTCCTGGGTTGCTGCCTGGGAGTACAGGTAGCGCATGAGGGTCAGCAGGACATCGCGGGACGAGTCCCGTCGTCTGGCGTCGCAGACGAGGATCGGTACGTCGGGGGGCAGGTCGAGGGCCTCGCGGAGCTCCTCCAGCGGATGCTCGGGGGCGCCGGGGAAGGAATTGACGGCCACGACGAAGGGGACGCCGCGCTCCTCCAGGCGGCCGATGACGTCGAAGCTGATCTCCAGCCGCCGGGTGTCGACGAGCACGACCGCCCCCAGCGCGCCCTCGAACAGACCGCGCCACAGGAACCAGAACCGCTCCTGACCGGGTGTCCCGAACAGGTACAGCACCAGCTCGTCGTTGATGCTGATGCGGCCGAAGTCCATGGCCACGGTCGTGGTCGTCTTGCGCGCCACGCCCCGGGTGTCGTCGACGCCGACGCCCGCCTTGGTCATCGTCTCCTCGGTCGTCAGCGGCTTGATCTCACTGACCGCGCCGACCATCGTCGTCTTGCCAACGCCGAAACCGCCGACGATGACGACTTTGACGGCGGCCGCGGCGGTCTGCGGGAGTATGTCCGCCTGCCGCGGCCCGGCAGGCGGCTCAGAGCTTCTGAAGTCCATCGATCACTGCCTCGATCAGAGCTAGGTCGGGGAGCTGGGCGGCGGGGACGGGCGGGCGGACGTACACGAACCGGCCCGCGATCAGGTCCCCGATCAGCACAGTCACGGCACTCACGGGCAGGCCCGCGTACGCGGCGATCTCGGCCACCGACAGCGGTGCCCGGCACATCCGCAGGATGGCCGCCTGCTCGGGCTGCATCCCGGGTCTCACGGGCGCCTTGGCCACGACCAGGGTCACGAGGTCGAGGGGGACGGTGGTGGAGGGTCCGCTGCGTCCGCCGGTGATGACGTAGAGCCGCTCGGGACTGCCGTCCTCCCAGCTGGTGGGGGGCTCACTCACGCCGGCTGCCCGTCGTGCCGGGGCGGACTGCTCAGGTGGTCCCCCATCCGGGTCACCAGGTTCCGCATCTGTGCACCCATCAGGCCGGCGTCGACGCCCTCGTCGGCGAGGACCGCCAGGTAGGAGCCGTCACCGGCGGCCATCAGGTAGAAGAACCCGCCGTCCATCTCGATCACGACCAGGCGCATTCTGCCCTCCGAGCGGGGCAGTTCCGCCGCCACCGCTCCGGCGAGGCTCTGCAGGCCCGCGCAGGCCGCCGCAAGACGGTCGGCCGTGTCGGTCTCGGCTCCGTACTGCGCCACGCAGAGGCCGTCCGCGGAGAGGACGATCACGTGCCGGACCTGCGGCACTCCGACGGCCAGGTCCTTGAGCATCCAGTCCATGCTGCTTCGCTGGGTCATCATCGTTCACGCCCCTTTGGTCGCTGTATCCGACGCATCCTGGGCGTCCTGGGTGGGTTGGCCGGGCGCGCCGGACAGTCCGCTGTGGAAGGCCTCCAGCCACATGCCGGGGCCCGGGTCCTCCGCCGATGGCTGCTCCACCGGTGGCCGGATGGCGGAGGCGGCGGCACGGTCCTTGCGCCGCCGCTGCGGCAGCCCGTTCGCCGTGCGCTCGTCGGCCGGCCGGCCGGCGTCGGGCGCCGGCCTGGCGGCCAAGTCCGGTGCGGGTGCGGGTGCCGGCGCCGACCGTGGTGCGGACACGCCGGCGGAGAGACGGCCGGCCGGGTGCTCGCGCGACGCGGGAGTGACGGCCCGGGGGCCCGAGGAGGAACCGATGCCGTGGGCGAGACCGGTCGCCGCGGACGCCGTCGTGATCAGGTGCTGCGGGACGATGACCACGGCCCGGACGCCGCCGTACGCGGACGAGCGCAGGGACACCTGGAATCCGTACGCCTGCGCCAGCCGGCCGACCACCGCGAGGCCGAGCCTCGGTGTCTCGCCGAGGTCGTTGAGGTCGATGCCGGTCTGCGCCTGCGCCAGCATCGTCTCGGCGCGCCGGCGGGCCTCCTCGCTCATGCTCAGACCGCCGTCCTCGATCTCCACGGCGATGCCCGACTGCACCTCGACGGCCGTGAGGTGGACCCGGGTGTGCGGCGGCGAGTACCGCGTGGCGTTGTCGAGCAGCTCCGCCAGGGTGTGGATCAACGGCTCCACGACGGGGCCCACGACGGCGACCTCGGTGACCGAGTGGAGCTCCACCCGCTGGTAGTCGATGATCCGTGACATCGCACCGCGCAGCACGCTGTAGAGCGTGACGGCCCGGCTCCACTGGCGGCCGGGACGCGCCCCGCCGAGGACGGAAATGGAGTCGGCGAGCCGACCGATCAGGGCGGTGCCGTGGTCGAGGCGGAGGAGGTCGCCGAACACGTCCGGGTTGCGGCCGTGCCGGTCCTCCATCTCGCGCATCTCGTGCGCCTGCTGGTGAACGATCGCCTGCACGCGGCGGGCGATGTTCACGAAGGCCCGCTGTGCGGAGTCGCGCAGGCTCTCCTCGTTGTCGACGGCGTCGATGACCCGGGCCAGCACGGTCTGCAGGGCGGTTCTGAACCGCGGGGTGAGGGAGGCGTCGTCGCCCCAGCGGTTTCCGTGCCCCCCGCGCCCGCCCAGGGAGGTCAGGATCTCCTCGGGCAGCTCGCCCTTGCGCAGCCGCTCGATCGCCTCGGTCAGCACCACCTCGCACAGGCGTACCAGCTCGGTTTCCTGCCGGGCGAGGACGTGCTCGAGCGCCGCGACCTGGACGCGCCGGGCGGTGAGCGCGCGGCCGCGACGCACCACTTCGACGAAGGCCAGCACGGTGCACACGGCCCCCGCGGCGATCCAGACGGTGCGCACCGGCTCCGAGGAGGAAGCGAGGGCCCCCACGACGCACACGGCGGCCACGGCTGCGACCCCGGGCATCATCCGGCTTGTCGCCGCCTCCGTGTGTGCGGCTTCGGGTGGAGTGTTTTCTGGCGCCATCAGCATCCTCGAACCATCGAAAGTGGGATCTCCTGACCAGTGGGCGGGAGCATAACTACGGCCAACTGCCCGTAAGGCCGCTTTCTTTGAGGTTCATCGGACCGGAGGACCGATTACGCGCCACCGCCAGGACGGAATTCGGGCGTCGCCGAAGGCCGTCCACGGAGAGGGGCGGCGTCGGGGGAGGTCGGCGGCTTGCCGGAGCGCTACGGACTCATGAATTCGAACGAATTTCCCGCCGAATTTCGGCCACGTCCCCTTGTTGGGAAGTGGCGGCCGCAACGGAAGTACGCTAAGAACATCTTTCGCGGAGCTCGGCACGGGGCGCGGCGTGATCGGAGCGCGCGGTCTCAGCGCTGGGCCGCCCCCCCGCGAGGGCAGCGTGCCCGGCCTTCCGGCGGGAGGCGCCCCGCCCGGCGCCCGGACACCTGATCCCCCGGGTCCCGGCCTACGGGCCGGATGCCCGAGGTCGCCCCGCGCTCCTCCACCGCAGCCCTCGCGGTTTCTCGATACGCCACGACATGCGGCGGCTCGTAACCTCGAACCATGCGCGTGCTGATCGTCGAGGACGAGCCGTATATGGCGGAGGCCATCCGTGACGGGCTGCGCCTGGCAGCGATCGCGGCGGTCATCGCGGGCGACGGCGACACCGCTCTGGAGCTGCTGGGCGTCAATCCGTACGACATCGCCGTCCTGGACCGGGACATCCCCGGACCCAGCGGGGACGAGGTCGCCAAGAGCATCGTGGCCTCCGGCAGCGGCATGCCGATCCTCATGCTCACCGCCGCCGACCGGCTCGACGACAAGGCCAGCGGGTTCGGACTCGGCGCCGACGACTATCTGACGAAGCCGTTCGACCTCCAGGAGCTCGTGCTCAGGCTCAGGGCGCTCGACCGGCGGCCGGCGCACAACAGGCCGCCGGTGCGGGAGATCGCGGGCCTTCGGCTCGATCCCTTCCGTCCACCGCGACGGCCTGCACGTCGCGCTGACCAGAAAACAGTTCGCGGTGCTCGAAGTCCTCGTCGCCGCCGAGGGCGGGGTCGTCAGCGCCGAGGAGCTCCCTGCTGCTCCAGCTGACGGCGAACCTCGTGCACAATGCGATCGTCCACAACCTCCCCGAGGACGGCTCCCCGTGGGTCGAGACCAGCGTGGGCCCCGAGAGCGTGTTGCTCACGGTCGAGAACACCGGCGGGAACCTCTCCTCACAGGTGGTCGCCAGGCTCACCGAACCGTTCCAGCGCGCCACCGAGCGCACGCACAGCGACCACTCGGGCGTCGGCCTCGGACTCGCCATCGTCCAGCGGATCACCGAGGTGCACGACGGCACCCTCACCATCACCCCGCGCCCGGACGGCGGGCTCCGTATCGCCGTCGAACTGCCCGCGGCACCGGTACCTTCCAGCAACAGGACGCCTGACCAGTGAGCCGAGCAGTACGAGAAGTCACCGACGCCGCGCAGCAGAGCGGCGCCCGCCCCGACGGCAAGGGCCTGAGCCCGCGAATCCGCAGGGCTGTCCGCGCCCTCGCCGGCCCGGGCCCGTGGAAGCGCGGCATCCTGCTCGCGACGCTTGCAGTGCTCCTCGGCCTGCTCATGGCACTGCACTCCGAGATCCCGGACTTCGGCGGCCTCGGCTCACTGGTGGAGACCCTCCTGCCGTGGTGCGGCGTGTTCGTCCCGCTGCTGCTCGCCGCCGCGCTGTGGCGACGGTCCGCCACGGCCGTGGTGGCGCTGCTCCTGCCGGCCGTGGTGTGGGTGAGCCTCTTCGGCGGGCTGCTCACCGACAAGTCCCGAGCGGGCGCCGAGCTCACCGTGGCCAGTCACAACGTAGGCGCCGAGAACCCCGACCCGGCCGGCACCGCACGCGCCCTCGCCGCCTCCGGTGCGGAACTGCTGGCGCTGGAGGAGCTGACCGACCAGGCCCGCGGCACGTACGAGAAGGAGCTCGCGAAAACGTATCCGCACCACGCGGTCGAGGGCACGGTCGGGCTGTGGAGCAAGCTGCCCCTGTCGGACATCCGGGCGGTCGACGTGCTGCGCGGCGACGCCGGCCCCCTGGCGCGACAGCGACGGCCCGAGGACGTGCCCGTCGAGCCGGCCCGTGCGCTGCGCGCCACGGTGGCCACGGACCGAGGGCCGCTCGCGGTGTACGTGGTGCACCTGGGATCGGTGCGCGTGATGCCCAGGGGCGGCTTCTGGACGGACTCGCGGGACAGCGGCGCGGCGAAGCTCACCGAGGCCGTCGCCGCCGATCGCGGCGAGCGGATGGTGGTGCTCGGCGACATGAACGGCACCACGGACGACCGCACGTTCGCCGGCCTCACCTCGCAGCTGCGCTCGGCCCAGAAGCAGGCCGGTGACGGCTTCGGCTTCAGCTGGCCGGCGTCGTTCCCGATGGTGCGGATCGACCAGATCCTGGTCAGGGGCGTGGAGCCGAAGAGCTCCCGGGTGCTTCCGGAGACCGCAAGCGATCATCTGCCGGTGGCGGCCGGGACCAGCTGGTGAACCCCCCTTCGGCACGGACCCGGTGCTGATGGGGCACCGGTCGTGGGCCGGTCGAGCGAAGTCCCGCTCATCCGGACCGGTCCGGCTCGACGTGTGCCGGACGGCTGGACAGGCTGGAGATCCGTCTGCGGGAAGCCGTGCACGCGTAGTCCCGCCTCACTGATGGGAGCGTCCATGCGCGGTCTCTTGCGCACCGCCAGGAAGGCAGGCCTCGTCCTGGCCATGCTGGGCCTGACTCTGTCCGTCGCCTCACCCCCTGCCGCGGCCGATGACCGACGGACCGTTGTGCTGCCCCTCAGCGGCACCTTCCGCACGTTCGGCTCGGAGCCGATCGACGTCACCGGGAGCATCAGCATCCGGGTCGCCACCGAAACGGCGCAGGGGGGCGGGGGCACGGCCCGGGTGACGAGCACCTTGCTGCGCACCACGGGCGTCGGCCAGGTCAGCGGCGGCCTCTACCGCTTCGTCGGCAGTGACACCAACGTGGTCGCGTGGCCGCCTGGCCCGGTCACCCCGCTGACCTTCCACCCGCGCTTCTACAACGTCTGGCCGCCGGACCCGGTCATCCCGATCGTCCCGCCGCACCCGATCCAGCCCGTCATCGTCGACGTGTCGCTCGCCCCGGACGGGACCATCACCCACATCGGCGCACTGATCGACCCGGGCTCGGTCGACAACCCCTGAGCCCAACCCCAGGGCATGCTCCGACGGCCCGGCCTCCCGCGCAGGGGGAGGCCGGGCCGTCGTGCCGGGATGCCCCGATCAGGGGGTGTCGATGGTGTGAGGGCGGGCACACGCTCTTGCATGTCCGGACACCAGGAGCGTCCCGTGAGCATGCCGTCCAGCCCGGCGCCGGCCGGTGATCCGCCGTCGCCCGGCCGCCGGGCCAGGCACGGACGCGGGGGAAGACTCGTCGGCCGCCTGCGCCGGCGGTTCCTCGCCTACCGGGAAGTCGAGTTCCTGTCCACGCACATCCCCGGTGACCCGGGTCCGGGCGAGGAATGCCTCCTGCTGGTCCATGTCCGCAAGGTCGTCGGCCGGGTCCACTACCGGCTGTGCCGGGACTGCGCAGACGCGGTCATCACGGGCATCGTGATCGACGAACGCTTCCTGTCGACCGGCCTCGGAACACGTGCGCTGTCGCACCTGCGCTCCCGTCACCCGGGGGTTTCCTGGCGCAGTACGTTGGGTCTGCGGACGACGCGTGACCTCCTGCGCCGCATGCGGGTGCCGGTGATGACCGCCGATGCGCAGTGCCCGCACGTGCAGCCTGCGCAAGCGCTGGTGAGAGATCGCTGACTCCGAGCCAGGCCGAGGCCCTGCGCGACCTGCGATCACCTGTCGACGGCGTCGGTCACCCCGTTCCAGTTGTCCAGGTCCGCCGTGCGGGCCTCCAGGGCGGTGCGCATGCCGGTGGCGCTGGAGGTGCCGAGAGCCAGGCGCAGCGGGGGGTTGCGGCTGTCGACCGCGGTGCGGATGCCTTCTGCGATCCGGGCTGCGGAGGAGAACGCGGACGGGGGCAGTTCTCCGATGCTCTTCTGGACCTCGCGGACGGTCCGGTCGTAGTCGTCGAGGCCGGCGGCGACGTCGAGGTTGGACAGGAAGGGGGTGGCGGTCATTCCGGGCTGGATGAGCGTGACATGGATGCCGAGCGGTGCGACCTCGGCCACGAGCGCGTCCGACAGTCCCTCGACCGCGTACTTGGTCGCGGCCAGCAGCCCCACCCCGGGGTGGGCGGACTGCCCGTAGACCGACGAGCCCTGGAGGATGTGTCCGGATCGCTGGGAGCGGAGTACCGGCAGCGTCGCGCGGAGCACGTTGAGCACGCCGAAGACGTTGGTGTCGAACACGGCGCGGGCCTGCGTGTCGGACGCTTCCTCGACGGCTCCGAAGAGCCCGTAGCCGGCGTTGTTGGCCACCACGTCGATGCGGCCGAACCGCGAGAGCGTGCGTTCCACCGCTTCCCGGACGGCCTGCTCGTCACGCACGTCCGCCCGGGTGGGGAGCAGGCGGTCGCCGTGCGCTTCGGTCAGTTCTTCCAGGGGAGAGGTGTCGCGGGCGATCGCCGAGACGACGTCGCCGTTCTCCAGTGCCTGGAGGGTCAGTTCGCGGCCGATGCCGGAGGTCGCGCCGGTGATGAGCCATGTGCGGGGACTGGTCTGCTGGTTCACTGTTCCGTTCATGTTGCGACCGTAAGCGCTTAGCTCATAACGAGTCAAGCAAAGTCCCCTACCCCGTTGCCCATTAGTCGACTTAGCGGCTCTTCTCACTGATGTACGATGACGGCATGAGCAGTGCTGCAGCCGGATCTTCGAAACCCAGCCCTCGCACCGTCATGCCGGTGGTGGAGACCGTGCTCGCTTTCGTCAACACGCGCGCGGACGGAAGCGGTCGGCGAGAGCTGTTCGAGGACGGGCACTCGTTCGCGGCGTGGCTCGCGGAGCACGACGAGTTCGGCGGAGAAGCGGTGGCGACCGATGCCGACGCCGCGGCCGCACGCGAGCTGCGTGACGCCCTGGTGACCCTGCTGCTCGCGCACTCGGGCGATGAGGAGAGCCTGGGCGAGCCGCTCCGGCGCGCCGAACAGCACCTGCGGCGCGCAGGTGCGCTCTACCCCCTTGCGACGGTGGTCACGGCCGATGGTGTCGAGCTGGCGTCGCCGCAGGCAGGGGTGCCGCGGGTGTTGGGGACGGTTCTGGCCGCGGTGACGACCTTCGCGCAGTCCGGCGACTGGGGACGCGTCAAGGCGTGCCGCAACCCCCCGTGCCATTTCGGCTTCTTCGACCGCACCCGCAACGGGGCGGGGCTTTACTGCAGTACCGGCTGCGGCTCCCAGGTGTCCATGCGCAACTACCGCCGGCGGCAGCGCCGGGAGGGTGAAGCACCGCCCGAGGCGTGAGGCCGGCACGCGCGACGCGGGCGGAGCGACCGGGGAAGGCCCGGTCCAGCCCGGCCCGGACCACAGCCGCGTCGGATACCTGAACGGATCAGGCCACGGGCGCAGGCCGAGGGGCATAGAGTGCGGTGGGGAGCGGTCGGGCGCAGGGGTTTGCCCGGACGCGTGTGAGGGGGATCCGGTGAACGACGCATCTGACCACTTCCCCGCAGGCTTACCCGCCGACGCCGGTGACGTACTGGACACCTACCTGCAGGCGCTGGCCTCGAGGTGTGGACGCGCCGAGTTCGAAGCGGTCATCGCTGCTGTCCGGGACACCTGCGGCATGCTCTCGGACGGACATCCGGCCGTCTTCGCCGGCCCCGACGGCGGCAGCTTCCCTCCGAACCTCCAGCGCGAGTACCTGGCGCTTCTCGCGGTGCTGATGACCGGCCGAACGGACTTGAAGATCATCAAGGTGCCGTCCCCGGACGGACAGCCCGGCTGGGCGGTGGTCGAACCCGACATCGCCGAAGACCCCCGGGCCGCCGACGCCGTCCGCCGCCGCGTGGCCGCAGCGGAAGCCGACCGAATCCGCGCCGCAGACGCACTGACCGCCCTGTTCACCCCGGAGCCCTGACCACGTTCCGCACGACGCCCCGTCCAGCAGCCGGCCATCCCGGCCCCCGACGGTCAACCACTCCCCTCAGGGCATGCTGGTGAGCGGCCAGGGGTTCTGGGCGTTGCGTCGGATCGCCGCCCGTATGTGGACCATGGCCAGGATGGCGCTCATGTGGGTCTTGCCCGTGGTGTACCGGACGTGGTCCTGGCAGAACCAGCGGGCGTTCTCGGGATGCCCCTCACGGTCGAGCGGGGGCTCTATCGCACGGAAGTGCACGAGCGTGAAGGCCGTGTAGTCGTGGTCCCTGAGGGAGGCGCCGCAGATCGCACAGCATGGGGGCATCACGGCTGGTCCTCCACTTCGCCGGCCTGGGCATGATCACAAGCCTACAATCGCCCGGGTCGCAACCGCGCCCGGCCTGTGGGCACTTCGCCAGGGCGAGCCGATTCCCACCAGCAGCGCCGCGGAGCACCTATGTCGGCGGTGCCATGTGCGTGCAGCGCTCGCGCCTGGAAGCCGGCCAGAGCAGGGCAGGACTTCGTGCGGGGTCGGATGACGCGGCGCGGTGAGGCGTCGAATTCGCCGGGGAAACAGGCCCGCAAAAAACAAGGGCAAGGAGAGCACTCTCCTTGCCACTCTCAAGCTATAGCGCACTGGGGGGCTTGCCGCAAGACCCCCGTCACAGCGCAGAATCATCGGCCGAAGCCATGAACTGCGAAGAATGAGGCCTGGAGTGCGCGTTTTGTCGTTGTCGATGTACGGGGTGAACGGCCTTGCCGGGCCAGTGAGAGGGCCGGCCGGGGACGTGCGACCACAGGCGCTCGGAGCACAGCAGCCCGGCCGCACGTCGGTGCACCGCACGAGCACAGCAGTCTCGGAGGGATCGCGATGATCGAACAGTACGTGCTGGATCTGCAAGAGGCCGAGGCGACGCAGGTAGCCGTCGTCGGAGGCAAGGCCGCCCACCTGGGCGGGCTGTCGCGGATCGACGGCATCCGCGTACCGGAGGGCTTCTGCGTGACCACGGACGCCTTCCGGCGGGTCCTGGCAGGAGCACCGGCGGTCGAGGACGGGATCGACCGGTTGTCGCGCGTGGATCCGGGCGACCGGGAGGCCGTCCGCACCCTCAGCGGGGAGGTTCGCCGGGCCATCGAGGGGATCCCCGTACCGGACGATGTCGCCGCGTCGATCACCGACGCACTCACCCGGTTCGGCGAGGGCGCCGCCTACGCCGTCCGGTCCAGCGCGACGGCGGAGGACCTGCCGACCGCCTCCTTCGCCGGCCAGCAGGACACGTACCTGAACGTCGTGGGGCCGACGGCAGTCCTGCGGCACGTCAGCCGGTGCTGGGCCTCGCTGTTCACCGAGCGGGCCGTGACGTATCGCCAGAGCAACGGCATCGACCACCGCTCCGTCCGGATGGCCGTGGTCGTACAGCGGATGGTCTTCCCGCACGCGGCCGGTGTCCTGTTCACGGCCGACCCCGTCACGGGCGACAGGAAGGTCGCCACCGTGGACGCCGGCTTCGGCCTCGGCGAGGCCCTGGTGTCCGGCCTGGTGAACCCCGACGTCTTCAGGGTGCGGGACGGCCACGTCGTCGCCAAGACGATCGCCGCCAAGCAGCGTGCCGTCCACGCCCTGCCGGCCGGCGGTACGCAGGAGGTGGCGATCGACGCACAGCGGCAGGAGCAGCCGGCGTTGACGGACGCACAGGTCGTGCGGCTCGTCCGGCTCGGGCGGCGGATCGAAGCGCACTTCGGCCGCCCGCAGGACATCGAATGGTGCCTGGTCGACGACGACTTCCAGATCGTCCAGAGCCGGCCGATCACGACCCTCTTCCCCGTCCCCGTCCCCGATCCCGGGAGCGGCGACCAGGAGAACCGCGTCTACGTCTCCGTCGGCCACCAGCAGATGATGACCGACCCCATGAAGCCCCTGGGGCTCTCCATGTGGCAGCTGACCGCCATGGCGCCGATGCACGAGGCCGGCGGGAGGCTGTTCGTCGACGTCACCCCGCGCCTGGCCTCGCCCGCGAGCCGCGCCGGCCTCCTGGACATCATCGGCAGAGGCGATCCGCTGGTCAGGGATGCCCTGGAGACCGTCCTCGACCGCGACGGCTTCCTCCCGCCGCTGCCCGAGCTCCCCGATGCGGCTCCCGGCGGCCCGCCGGCCGGTGGTGCGCCCGCCCCGCTCGAGACCGATCCGGCCGTCGTCACCGAGCTGGTCGAGCGCAGCCGGCAGTCCCTCGCCGCCCTGGAGCGGGACATCCGCACGAAGAGCGGACCGGCGTTGTTCGACTTCCTGCTGGAGGCCTTCCAGGAGCACAAGCGGCTTCTCAGCGATCCCCAGAGCCTCCAGGCCATCATGGCGGGCATGGAAGCCACCTGGTGGCTGAACGACAACCTGCTGGAGTGGCTCGGCGAGAAGAACGCGGCCGACACGCTGACGCTGTCCGCCCCCGGCAACGTCACGTCGGAGATGGGACTGGCACTGCTCGACGTCGCGGACGTGGTCCGCCCGCGACCGGAGGTGGTGGCGTTCCTGCAGGGCGTCGAGGACGACGACGACGGCTTCCTGGACGAGCTGGCGAAGCTCGCGGGCGGGTCCGAAGCACGTGACGCCATCGAGGGCTACCTCACCCGGTACGGCATGCGCTGCGTCGGCGAGATCGACATCACGCGACCGCGTTGGCGCGAGCGCCCCGCCACGCTCCTGCCCGTGATCCTCGACAACGTCAGGAACTTCGAGCCGGGCGCCGCCGCACGGCGCTTCGAGCAAGGGCTGCGGAGGGCACAGGAGAAGGAACAGGAAGTCCTGTCGCGCCTGCGGGCACTGCCGGACGGGGACCGGAAGGCTGACGAGACCAAGCGGATGATCGACCGGGTCAGAACCTTCATCGGCTACCGGGAGTACCCGAAGTACGCCATCGTCAGCCGCTCCTTCGTCTACAAGCAGGCGCTGATGGAGGAGGCCGAGCGGCTCGTGCAGGCCGGCGTGCTCCCCGAGAGGGAGGACGCCTTCTACCTCACGTTCCAGGAGCTGCACGACGTCGTACGCTCGCACCGGGCGGACGAGCGGCTCATCCGGCAGCGCAAGGACGCGTTCCGGTCGTACCAGGCGCTCACACCGCCCCGCGTCCTCACATCGGACGGTGAGGCCCTCACCGGGGCGTACCGGCGCGACGACGTGCCGGCCGGAGCCCTCGTAGGCCTGCCCGTTTCCGCAGGGACCGTCGAGGGACGGGCCCGGGTCATCCTCGACATGTCCGAGGCCGATCTCGAGGCCGGCGACATCCTGGTCACGGTCTTCACGGACCCCAGCTGGTCACCTCTGTTCGTCGGCATCGCGGGCATGGTGACGGAGGTGGGCGGCCTGATGACGCATGGCGCGGTGATCGCGCGGGAGTACGGCCTGCCGGCTGTCGTGGGCGTCGAACGGGCCACCCGCCTGATCCGGGACGGACAGCGGATCCGCGTCCACGGAACCGACGGGTACGTCGAGATCCTGGACTGACCCTCGGCCCCCGCGCCACGCCACCCGGTGCCGGTGCCCATCCCGCGACGGCGGGGGCTCCGGTCGGCAGCCCCAGGCCCGGAAATGAAAGGAGCGTCACGGGGTACCGGGGAGAGGGGCAAGCGGGCCGGGGCGGACCGGCCCGGCCGGACCGAGAACGGAAGGCGCACCACCGATGACGCAGGACACCACGCTGGGCGAAGCGCACGAGCCGACCCCCGAGGAGCACGCCGCCGTCGACCGCGTGCGCCGCCGGGCCACGGGGATGACGCACCACCAGGCCGCCGAAGCGCTGGAAGCCCTGGAGGAGACCGCGGGCGACGACCCGTCGGCCGCCGACGCGGGCACCCGCGCGGAGGTGGCGGAGTGGCAGCGCATCACGGACCTCCTCTACGACCACGGCGGCCCCTACACCCCGGACAGCGACGCGTACGTCCAAGGCCAACTCACCGCCCGCGAAAACCGCAACACCACCCCCTGAGCCCGCCCCGCGCCGAAGGACGAACGGTGCCCGGCGCGGCCTGCTGACAGGCCGGTCGTTCGTCCCGCGGTGACCGAACCGCTGGCGCCTTTAGACCACGCCCGTCCCATGCTGCTTTCGCGGGCGTTGACGGCAAAGGGGTTCGCAGGACGACTCCAGGCCCGGCGGCACGGTGCGCTGACTACACGGTCCTGCGGCGGTGGCGACCGGTACCCGCGACGAGGGCTGCGCCGAGCGCGAGGACCGCGCCCCCGCCGCCGAGTGCCCAGGCGGTGGCGGCATCGGCGCCGGTCTCGGCGAGCTCGCCGCCCGTTCCGGTGCCGTTGCTGCCGTCTGCCGGCGTGGAGCCGCCGTTTGGCTTCGGGGTGTTGCCTTCCGTGCCCGTGCCGGTGCCGGTGCCGGTCTTCGAGCTGATCTTCGTCCGGTACTCGGGGGATTCGGACTCGATGGTTTCGTCCGGAGAACCCTCTGGCTCGGAGCCGCCCATCTGGAAGACGATCTCGCCCGACGGGGTGTCGGCGGCGAAGCGGAGGCGGAACTGGACCTCGTAGACCTCACCGGCGGCCACGGGCCGGCTGCCGAACCCGATGCCGAGCAGGGTTTCCCCACCGTCCCCCGTCTTCAGCGGCTGCCAGCTCCATGTGCCGTTCGCGTCCTTGGCGTAGACCTCGGCCGTGACCTGGGAGGGAGTCCACCGGGCCGCGTCAGGGCGGTACATGCGCAGGCTGGCGTCGAACTGCCTCAGGGCCTTCTTGCCCGTGTTGTCGACCCGGGCGGTCAGCGTGTGCCAGCCGCCGCCGGCCGTGAAGCCGTCCTGCGGGAAACCGGCGACGCTGAGCTGAGGGCCTTCCGTGAACACGTGATCCGGGTGGCCGTGTGCGATGAACGAGCTGTGGCTGGCGTCCTGCGAGTGGACCGATCCCTCACCCCAGCCGTTCTGGCCCGAGGTGCGCAGGGAGATCTCGTGCGGCTGGGTGTTCCTGTCGAACCTCATGCGGAGCTTGAGGTCGAAGGCCTCGTTCTTCTTGATGTCGACGGAGGCCACCTCGTGGGTCCACACCTCCTCCGAACCGTCCGAGAGGACCGGCTGCCAGCTCCAGCTGCCGGTGCGGTCGGGGGCGTACACCTCCAGCTCGGTGTCGCCCTGCTTGAGGAATCCGTTCTCCACCCAGAGGGTCAGGTCCAGCTGGTAGTCGTCGATGGCCTCGTGGCCGGTGTTGTCGACGCGCATCGAGAACTCGCGCCAGTCCGACCCCGCCTGGAAGCCGTCCCGCGGGAGTCCCTGCAGGCCGAGCTTCGGGCCGGTGAAGGCGGGGGTCTCCTCGCCGCCGCCCGTTTCGCCGGCCTTCCCGACCACGCTGTCGAACCACGTGTAGCGCGAGGTCACGGAGTTGCCGTCCTGGCCGCGACCCTCACCACCCACGTAGAGCTCGAGTGGGGCGGCCGGGGTGTTCACCGTGAACGCGATGCGCACGTCGACCGTGTACACCTCGTCCTGGGCGACGGTGCGCTCTCCCAGTTCGACCTCGTACACGGTCTGGCCGCGGTCGAGGCGAAGGGCGACGGGCTGCCAGGTCCCGTTCGCCAGGCGGCGCTCGGCCTTGATGTGCTCGGGCTTCACGATCCCGTCGTACTGCGAGATACCGACGGCCGGTACGTAGGAGGCGAGGGCGGTGCCGCCCCGGTTGTCGACGGTCACCGTGAGCTGCGTCGGGCTTCCGCCGGGCGCGAAGCTCTTCGGAACGTTCTGCGTCGAGACCTTGGGCCCCGCCGTGACGGCGCGGGTGCCAGCGGCGTTCGTTTGTCCGGTGTTCGCCGCGGGGGCCTTCGGAGCGGCCTGCCGGTCTGCTGACGGCTTCGACTGGTCGGGCGCCCCCGTGCCCGCTGCCTCGTCCTTGGGTGCAGCGTCCGGCACGGTGACGGCGGCCTTTTCCTGCGCCATTGCGGGCGTGGCGGCCAGTACGGTCGGGCCGACCACCGCAGCGGCGGCCACAACGGCCATGCGCTTGAACTTCACGGATTTCCCCTCATGTTCCCGGGCGCATCTCGCCCGGCCCACCCCGACATGTTTTGAACGCGCTCAGGCTAAGCGTTGGGGCGAGGAGAACCGCTGTGCGGTGCATCACGCACGGATTCAGGCCAGCCCGAATGCGCCGGGTGCCTGGACGGTTGCGCATTCCTCGGCTCGTCGGATGCACGTGAAACATCCGGGTAGCGTGGCAGGGTCGCTGTACTCGATCTCGATTCGGCGGATGTCCGCGGTGGTGCAACCTGCGTCGGGCCGGGTGGCCTGGCGTTCGTCGAGGCAGATGACCACGATCGGCACGCCGGCTATCCGCCGCTCCAGCGTCGCGATGGGGGAGGGGCCGGCCGCGGCCGAGGTGCTGCGTTTCGTCGAGGACCGCGACGCCGGGCCGGCGGATGGCCGAGTTCAGGGTGCGCGACGGAAGTGCCGATGGCTGGGGCTCCAGCAGGGGCAGTCGTCGGTGCGCATGGTTCCCATGGGGTCGTGCGGACCGCGCGGGTCCCCGCTGGTGGTCGTCACATGCTCCTGGCTCCGCACCCGCCGCAGCGCCTTCCCTGAGCATCAAGTCGTCCACCCGTACCACGCTCAGGTCCGGCTCCCACGAGTCAGCCGCCCTGGAGGCCCCACTCGTCCAGGCCGCCGTAGACGTGTGCTTCGAGGCACTGCGGGGCATCAAGACCCACGGCCTCGCCCCGGTACAGGGCGATGAGCGAGTCCTTGCCCCGCCACCAGGTGTCGGTCACGCCCAGCACTTCGGGAACCGGCTCGAATCCGCCGAGATCCAGTGACTCGACGGCTTCGCCCGTGATCCTCGTGACGGTCCTGGCCCAGCGACGGGCATGGGCGGCCAACGCCAGGGATTCCACCCATCCGTCCGTGCCGGCATGCAGGGGCGTATAGCGGTGGGCATCGATCCCGAACGCCCCGTCGGGACCGATCGCAAATCCGTAGGCCATCGACACCCGGCAGTCCCCTGCCGGGAACGACCAGCCTTCGGGGGACATCAGCTTCGGGCAGTCGGCGCTCAGGATGCGCGGACCGCCCTGGTAGAACGGGGCCGGCGGCAGGACGAGACCGCCCCAGCGGCCCTGGAAGGCGGCTACCCGGTTGATCTCCGCGGCGGGGATCCCCTGCCCGATCCACGCCTCGCGGTGTCGCAGGATGTCCTGCCGGTGGACGCGGATGCCCTCTACCTCGACAAACCGCTGGGCTCTGCGACTCAGACCGGCGGGTCCGACCGGGATGGACGACACCGGGCTGTCAGCCATCACTCCTGCTCGCCGTCGCCGGCGTGGAGCACGGCGGCCGCGATCTCCCGTACGCGGTCCAGGCTGATCCCCGTGCGCTGTTCGACGGCGAGAGGGTGGTCGGTGGGCTCGAGCTCCACGAAGGGACGCTCACCGACCGGGCGGGTGTGGACACGAGTCTTCAGGTTCAGGGTCGTGGCCTCGTACACCGGCAGGTCGGTGGTGAGCCACCCGAAGTACGGCTCCTCGGCCTCGCGGCCGACGCTGTCCCACAGGTCCACGGCCCTCGAGAAGCGCTCGCGGCTGAGTGAGACCCAGACACCCCAGGAGAACACCTCGCGGCTGCCGATGACCGGTATCTCGATCAGGCCCTTCACGAAATAGTGCTGCCCGCGGACCACACACTGGTCCGACGAGAGCAAGCAGTCGTCGGCGTCGGCGAAGGCCGAATCCCACCCGGCCGGGGCCTCGGCCGTGTAATTCATCGGCAGCTCGGAGTGGTGGGCACCGCAACACGTGCAGGCGAACCCGAGATCACTGGTCATGGGCCGAAGCCTAGTGACGGGCTCCGGTACCACCCTCGGGTGGGCCACCCGCTCTCCGCCACATCCCGTCAGGGCATGGAGACCTGCCCTTGACTTAGTGCTCGTCAGAGGGGGATCGAATCCCATTCAGTATTCGCGCCGTCGCGAGTCACCATGAACAGCGGACGCGAGCGGAGGACCTGCCCTACCAGTTGCCCGCGCAAGAGGACCCCGGGGTCATTCGGTCCTGCGTAGCCCTCCGGCGTGTAGCGAAGGTGCACGTCCATCGCCTCCGCATACGCGATCAGGTCCTTTTCCAGGTCCGACAGGTCCCTCCCGACCAGCGGCAATCCGTCGAATTGGCTCACGTAGGCCGCGACAGCATGCGCAGAGGAAGCCACCTCACGACGGTGGACTTCGATCCTCCAAGTCGGCGAGAAGAGCGGGTAGCCCCGTGCACAATCGCTGACCTGCGTCCGTCCGTACATCTCTGCCGCCTCGACCACTTCGTCGACGGTCATACCGAACCGGAGCGGTCCGACGCCCACTGCCGGCGAATAAGACCACCGCAATCAGCCGGGATGCTGCTCCAGCGGAGTCGAAGCGCGTGGCCCGAGCTGATGTGGGTCCCGGTTATCGCGCCGAGCCGGGAAGGGCGGGGGAGGGGGCGAAGTGGAGCTTTTGGGGGCCCTTCCCGTCACCGTTCCAGTCGAGGAAGAGAATCACGTCGGTGTAGACGCGGTACCGCCCGGGCCAGTGGGAGGAGTAGGAGGCCGGCGTGATGGATCCGTCCTTCGCCTTGTTCAGCCGCTCGGCCAGATCGGTGCGCCTGGTGACGGCGAGGCCGCCACCGGTGACCATCGCGGTGACTTCGGCGTTCGTGCCGGTGGGGTGGAAGATGAGGCCGGGTTGGGTAGAGGCTGCCGGCAGGTCCCAGCTGATCGTCGCCCAGTGCCGGACGTTCGCCCCGGATTCCGAGACGCAGGCCTTGACGGTGAAGCTCCAGTTGTCGGGCCAAGGCCCGCTGTAGGCAGGGTTGTCGACGGTCTTGGACGACACCTTGCAGCGCTCCGCCGCGTGTGCGGGGCTCATCCCCGTGGCAGCCGCGGTGACGAAGGCAGCCACCAGTACCGCCACGAGCCGACGGGCGGGCGATGTACTGAGCATGAGTGTGCCTCCGTTGGTCGCGTGCCCAGGACAACGAGGCGGCGCGGACGAGGAAGCGCGCCGGCAAGGGTGGTGCGCCAAAAGTCCCGGTGACGGCGCTCATCGCCATCACCGGATCGACCACCACCTACGCGCACCATGACGCCAAGGGCCTGACCGGGCTGGGTCCGTCATGGCGTGTTCGTGAAGGAGCGGCGGTACGAGCGGGGCGGCACTCCCCGGCGGCGTACGAACTGATCGCGCAACACGGCCGCGCTTCCGTATCCGACGCGACGGGCGATCTCTTCCACTGGCAGGTCCGTGGTCTCCAGGAGTTCCTCGGCGGTGCCCAGACGCAGGCTGCGCAGCCAGGCGTGGGGCGTGGTGCCGGTCGCCGCGGTGAAGCGGCGGGCGAAGGTGCGTTTGCTCATCATGGCCCGCCGGGCCAGTTCTGCGACGGGAAGCGGCTGATGGAGGTTCCCGCGGGCCCACGCGAGCACCTCGGCGAGACGCTCGTCGCGGCAGTCCTCGGGGACGGGGGCGGCCAGGTACTGAGCCTGCCCGCCATCGCGGTGGGAGGGCAGTACGACGTCCCGGGCCACGGCGTTGGCCATCGCGGCTCCGTGTTCCCGCCGCAGCAGGTGCAGGCAGAGGTCGAAGCCCGCGGCGGCTCCCGCGCCCGTGATGATGCGTCCTTCGTCGATGTAGAGGGCGTCGGATTCGACGGTGACCTCGGGGTGGCGCTGGGCGAGCAGTTCGGCGAACCGCCAGTGGGTCGTGGCCCGCCGCCCGTCGAGCAGTCCGGCGGCGGCGAGCGCGAAGGCGCCGACGCAGTGGGCCGCGACCAGCGCACCGCGCTCGTGCGCCGCCGACAGCGCACCGAGCACGGCGGGGGCGGGTGGTGTGCGGAAGCCGGCCCACGGCAGGGCGATCACCAGATCGGCCGAGGCGAGCCGCTCCAGACCGTGCGTGATGGTGAGCGGCACGCCGAGGTCGGTGGGGACCGGCCCGGGCCGGTCGGTGCACAGCGCGAAGTCGAACCCGTCCAGTGCCTCCCCGTGCGGGCCGAAGACCTCGGTGACGATGCCGACGGCGAGCATGCCGACTCCGGGCGGGGTGTAAGCGGCGACGGTCATGAAGGGAGGCACGCGTACAGTGTGGCAGCAATCCTGCGATCAGCGGCAGCTGTGCCACTCGTGGATGATCGACTGCTCGGCGAGGATGGGGGCATGACAGACGCACCGATCGGCCGCAGCGCCGCATACAAGGTCCTGACCACCGGATACGTCGGCTCCACCGGCCCCGGAGTCGCCGCCACCGTCTCCTACGTGCACGACGCGGGACGGCACGTGATCTTCGACCCCGGCATGGTGGCGAGCCACGACGACATCCTTTTCCCGCTCGCGGAGTTGGGGCTGGGTCCCGAGGACATCACCGACGTGGTGCTCAGTCACCACCACCCCGACAACACCATGAACGTGGGCCTGTTCCGACGGGCCCGGGTGCACGACCACAAGGTGGAGTACCTGGGCGACCAGTGGAAGAACCGGGACGCGGAGGGCTACGAACTCACCCCGTCGCTCCGGCTGATCCGCACCCCGGGGCACAGCGCCGAGGACATCACACTGCTCGCCGGCACGGACTCCGGCGTCGTGGCCTTCGCCGGTGACCTGTGGTGGCACGCGCAGGGTCCGGCGGACGACCCGGTAGCCCCTGACCGTGAGGTGCTGCGTACCTCCCGGCTCCGGGTGCTGGCCGCCGCGGACCTGATCGTGCCCGGCCACGGCGCCCCGTTCAGGGCCGACGACACCGCGCCCCGCTAGGCGCACTGCCCACCCTGCGAGCCGCGGACTTCCGCCCGCCGCGCTGTCGCGCGGCGGCGGGCTGTTCCTCGGTGAGACGCAGAGCGGGCGGGGCGGAGGACGCCGTACGATCGCATGGCGGCGGGCCGACGGTCACGACGAGGACGGTCAGGCAGGCTGGTATCCCCGCACCGTTGCCCTTCAGGAGCGTCGTGTCCTTCAGCCGGTCTCAGTCCCGGGTCCAGGTGCCGGCAGCCCTGGCCGCCTCGCAGGACGGCGAGGCTTGGCGGGCATGGACTGCTGCCCTGCCGGCTTTGGCCGAGGAGTTCTTGGACCGTTGGAGCCTGCGACTGGACGGACCGCCCGCGCACGGGGCCTTCCGGCTCCCGCCGGCCTGCGGCTGCTGTCCGACATCGCCCGCGCCATGATCGACCGGGTTCCCACCTACTCCCGCTCTCTGGCGGACCCCTCCGAGCGCCGGCTGCTGGCGACGTGTGCGGCTGCGGTGCGGGAGCTGCTGGACGAGCCCGGGGACCGGCTGCTGCACTGGGATCTGCACTACGGCAACGTCCTCGCGCCTCTTCCGTCCTCGCAGGTCGCGGGACGGGCTCCGTGGCTCGCCATCGACCCCAAACCCCTCGCCGGCGACCCGGCCTTCGAACTGCTGCCCGCGTTGCGCAACCGGTGGGACGACGTCATCACCGCCGCGGACGTGTCACGGGCCATACGCCATCGCTTCCACCTCATGACAGAAGTGATCGGACTGGACCGAGAGCGCGCCGCCGGATGGACGCTCGGCCGCGTGCTGCAGAACTGCCTCTGGGACATCGAGGACGGCGCCGTCACACTGCAGCCCGAGCAGACAGCGATCGCCCGAGCACTACTCGACTCCTGACGACTGCGCCCTCGGGCCACTGGACCGGCCGGCCCGCACCAGGGCAGGCACCTGATCAGTGCCACCTCCAGGGCACTACGGCCTGCGGTGTAAGCGATCAGGACGCCACGCGCAGCTCACAACCCGCGGATGGCTTCGCCCAGTTCAGAGCCATAGGATGCCCAGCAGACGAGTGAGCCGTCGGCGTCGAGCTCCCCCATGAACCATTCGCCATCAGCTCGGGCGAGGCACAGGCCATGAAAGGACAGGATGACGTCAGGCTGGAGGACGTCGTAGTCGGCGGAGCCGACCTGTTCGACAACGACGAGCCGTTCCAGCGACAGCAACTCCGCCTGACCATCGCCCGACACCGAACGGACCCGCTCGATCGTCCATCCGTCCGGGAGCTCTGCGTTCACTGCTGCATGGTCGCAGCCAGGGTGTCTCAAAGCCACTCGTTTACCGCGGCGACCAGCACCGTCACGGTCCAGGTCCGCGGGGGGCCTGGCTTTCGCTTCTCCTGCCCGGGGGCCAGGGCGCTCGCCCGCCCCCGGGCTTCGCCGTCGGCTACTTCGTCGTGCGGTTCGCGGAGAAGGCGGGCGCTCTCCCCAGCACTTCGATCGTCTCTTCCATCTCACGGACCCTGCGGCGCAGTTGCACCAGTTCCTCACGCTCGGCCGTGGTCAGCGCGCCCGCCGGCTCCTCGCCCCGCTCCGCCGCCAGCTCCTCCGCGATCGCCGCCGCGAACGCGTCCACGTCGTCCTCGGTGGTGTCGAAGGACGTCATCCAGCGGACCTCGCCGGCCTGCTCGTCCCAGGTGTAGAAGCGGAAACGCTTCTGGAGGCGCTCGGTGACGGCCGCCGGCAGGACGGCGAAGATCTGGTTGGCCTGCACCGGGCGGGAGATCTCCAGGCCCGGCAGTCCGCGCACCGCCTCGTACAGCCGCTGGGTCATCGCGTTGGAGCGGGCCGCCGAGCGCAGCCAGAGGTCGCCGCCGAGCAGCGCCTCGAACTGCACCGACATGAAACGCATCTTGGAGCCCAGCTGCATGCTCGTCTTGCGCAGGTGGGCCATACCGCGCACCGCGTCCTCGTTGAGCACGATCACCGCCTCGCCGAAGAGCAGCCCGTTCTTGGTGCCGCCGAGCGAGAGGACGTCAACACCGGCGTCGGTGGTCATCTCGCGCAGGGACACGCCGAGGGTGGCGGCGGCATTGGCGAGCCGGGCGCCGTCCAGGTAGACGAGCATGCCGAGGTCGTGCGCGTGGTCGCAGATCGCACGGATCTCGTCCGGCGTGTAGCAGGTGCCGAGCTCGGTGGACTGGGCGATCGAGACGACCTTGGGCCGGGCCCGGTGCTCGTCCTCGAAGCCCCACGCCTGACGGTCGATCAGCTCGGGGGTGAGCTTGCCGTCCCAGGCCGGCACCGTCAGGAGCTTGATCCCGGCGACCTTCTCGGGCGCCCCGCCCTCGTCGACGTTGATGTGGGCCGACTCGGCGCAGACCACGGCGTCCCAGCGGTCGAGCATGGTCTGGAGCGCGACCACGTTCGCGCCGGTGCCGTTGAAGACCGGGTACGTGCGCGCGGTGGGGCCGAAGTGGCCGCGCACCACTTCCTGGAGGCGCTCGGTGTAGACGTCGGCGCCGTAGCTGACTTGGTGGCCGCCGTTGGCCAGGGCTATCGCCGCGAGGATCTCGGGGTGCGCGCCCGCGTAGTTGTCGCTGGCGAAGCCGCGCTCGTCCGGGTCGTGTCGTCGCTGAACGGTCATGGTGCTCGCTTACTTGTCTCGGTCGTAGGGGTGTGACACATCTGGTCCGGACGGACGCGGGCCGGCCCGCTCAGGCCGGCGCGGGCTCCGTCCGGGTGCGGGCCTTCTCCAGGCCGCGCACCAAGGGAGGCGCGGCGAACCCGAGCAAGACGAAGAGCGCCGCGAGGACCAGCCAGCCGGTCGCCGCCGCGCCGACGACCAGCGAGGTCATCAACCACGGCCCGGCGAACTGCTGGAGCCCCCGCCCCAGGGAGAACACCGCCTGGTACTCCCCCTGCCGGGCCGCCGGGGCGAGCCCGAAGGACAGGCCCCTGCTCGCCGACGCCTGGTACAGCTCGCCGAGGACGAGCACCAGCGCGCCGCCCAGCAGGGCCGCACTGTCCAGGAGCGCGCCGTGCCCCCCGCTCACCGCGAAGACCAGGCAGGACGCCCCCAGCGCCCACCCCGCCCAGCGCAGCATACGTGCCGCTCCCGCCGGGGTCGCCGCGCCCCTGCTCACCGTGACCTGGAACAACAGCACCAGCACGGTGTCCAGGATCAGCAGCCCCGACACCAGCAGCGCGGGCGCGTCGGTGCCGGAGACGGTCCACAGCGGCAGACCGACCGTCAGCAGCGGGTGGTACAGCTCCAGAGCACCGCACACCAGCGCGACCGCCACATAGCGCACGTCCCGCAGCGCGGCGCTGCGCAGCACCCCGCCCGGCGCCTCCGCGGCGGTGGTCCGGGGCCCGGCACCGCCCGCGGGCAGCCGCATCCCGAGCAGCACGGCGACGGAGACCAGCTGGAGGGCGGCGTTGGCGAGGACCGTGGCGTACAGGGCGGTCGAGGTGCCGGCCGCGATGGCGGCTCCGGCCAGTGCGGCCCCACCGAGGAAACCCAGGTTGAACAGGCTGCGTATCTGCGCGCTCACCCTGACCCGCTCCGCCTCGCCCACCGGCGCATCGGTGAGCGACGGCTGGAGCGCGCCCGCCGAGGTCTCCAGGACCGCGATGGCGCAGGCGACCGCGAGGAACGCGGCGAAGCCGTCCACCAGGCAGTACGCGGTGAAGCCGACAGCCGCGAGCAGGAAGTTGACGGCGAGCACCCGGCCCGCGCCGACCCGGTCCGCGAGCCGGCCGAGGGGCACGGTGCAGACCAGACCGCAGAGCCCGGCGACCGACAGGGCGAGGCCCACCCGCTGGGCGGGGATGCCGATGGTCCGGGTGAAGAACACGGCGCTGGCGGTCAGGAACACCCCGAGCCCCAGCGACTGGATGAGCATGAGGACGCCGAGCCGCCGGGCGTTCCCGGCGGCAGCCCAATCCCGGCTGCGACGCCGATCAGGGTGGCGCCCCGGGAGGAGGCGGGTTCGACCACGAGGACGCGGGCAGGACGAAGTGCGTCTGTGTGCGGCAAAGCGAAATCCCCCGAGGCTGAGCCGTGTTGGACCGGACTCATGGGCGCGGTCCTGATCGTGATCTTTCTATCCGGACGCCTTGACTCTGGTCAACGGATCACCGCAAAAAGATCGGCGAGAGCGAACCCAAACCGCACATTTTCCGGGACGAGGGCCCTGTCAGAGCCCGTTCGGGCTCCGAAACCGCCGGAAGGCCCTCGCGAAAGGTCCCCAGCGGAGAGCCCCCCTCGGCCGACTCCGCCGCGGCCGACTCCGCCGCGGCCGGCGGGCTGTGAGGAACCGGGGCCAGCAGCCGTACCGGCGGTAGAGCTCGAGGGCGACAGCCGGCGGCGTGATGCAAGTGCCGTCCGGGTCGCCGCTCTCCCTCGATCCGCCCCCCGCTTCTTGGGCCTTCGCCGTAGACCCGGCCGGCGGGACGGGAGAGGTGACCGGGTGGGCGTTCGAGCGCCCGTTCGGTTGCCGGCCGAGGTTAGTTAGGCTCGCAGGCATGGAAGCCCGTACCCCGCCCGTTCTCCTCCTGTCGGCACCCCGGACCTCCACGGGGGAACTCCTCGCCCGCGCGGCGGCCTGGCGCGGCTACGAGGTGACCGACCGGGCGGCGAGCGCCGAGGGTCGCAGGGTGCACTGGTACGGCGGTCCCCGTGCGGCCGCACGCCTTGCCGGCCCGTTGGGCCTCGGGCTGCTCGAGCCGGCCGATGACTGGCTGACGCGCGTACCGGACCCCCTCCTGCGGCGCCGCGTACGGCTCACCACCCTCGCCGAGGCCCGTGCGCTGCGTGAACGGGCCTTCGTGAAGCCGCCCTCGGCGAAGATCGACCTGCTTCCGGCCGCCGTCCACGAGGACGGGACCAGCCTGCCCGGCGGACTCGATGGCTCCACGCCGGTCCTGGTGAGCGGCGTCGTGGAGTTCGCCGCGGAGTACCGGCTGTTCGTCCTCGACGGCTCCGTCCTCACGGGGAGCCGCTACGCCGTCTGCGGGCGCCTCGACCCGGCGCCGCTGGACGCCGAGAGTCTCGCCTTCGGCCGTACAGTCCTCGAGGCCACGGCCGCCGGCCTGCCGAGCGCGGTGTGCCTGGACATCGGCCGGCTCGCCGCCGGCGGCTGGGCGGTGGTCGAGGCGAACATGGCATGGTTCGCCCACTGTTACGCCTCCGAGCCGGAACGTGTCCTGGACACGGTGCTCCGCGCCGCCGGCCCGATCGCCGCGGTCGCGAGCCGGGACCGGCCGTACCTGAGGGGGGAAGTGGAAGAACGGGGGGCAGACCGAGAGCGCGGCCGACTGCAGGAGCGGGCGGCGCCCTCGGTGTAGCCGACTTCGGGTGTAGGGGCTGCTTACGGGGTGGGCGCAGGTGGGGCTGGCTCGACTGCCGGAGGGCCGTCAGTCTTCGTTCGGTGGCGGGACGTGGCCTGCCGCCTTCTGCACGGTGCTCTCCAGCTCGTCGCGGTTCAGACCGAGAGCCTCCGCGTACTGGTCCAGGGCCGTATCCAGCAGCCACCAGGGCTCGCGCGCGTCTTCCCACGCGTCCCGCCAGGTGACGTGCTGCTCGTCGGTCCATTGAGCCGAGTCGCCGAGCTCCGCCTGCAGGCGCGTCAACTCGGCTTGTGCTTCGTCGGTCGCTTCCTGCAGTTCGAGCAGTTCGTCCAGCGCGTCAGACAGTTCGATTTCCACTCCGGGATTCTAGGCGCCAAGAGCCGCCCGGCCACGGCCCCGGCCGGGCACGCCAAGCGATGCCGGAAGGTGGGCCGATGCCGCCCAGAGGACACAGAGGCACCCCCCGGCACCGTCATCGGGCGTTGGCGTCGGCCGCGCTGGGAGTCCGGGCCCTGAGCAGCACGCCGGCCACCAGCGCCGCCAGCAGCAGAGCGCCGGCCGCCCACCAGAGGGCGTCGGTGTAGCCGAGCAGCAGCTGCTCGGACTGGCTCTCTTCCGACGAAGCGGCCAGACGAGCGCCGACGAGGGTCACGAGCAGCGCCGCACCGATCGACTCGCCCACCTGCTGGGCCATGAGAACGACCGCCGAGGCCGCGCCGGAGTGCCGCGGGGCGACGCCGGAGGTGGCGGTGGCGAAGAGCGGCCCGAAGGCCAGACCGCTGCCGAATCCGGTCAGGAGCATGCCGGGCACCACGTCGGGCCCGTACGCGCTCTCGGGGTCGACACCGGCGAGGAGCAGCGTCCCGGCCGCGGCGGTGACCAGTCCGGACACGATCAGCACGCGGGGCGCGGTGCGGTCCTGGAGGCGCGCCGAGACCTGCGTGGCGGCGATGACGGCCGCGGCGGCCAGCGGCAGCAGCAGCACCCCGGTCATGCCCGGGGCGTAGCCGAAGACGTACTGCATGTAGACGGTGAGCATGGGGAGCAGCACCACGAGCCCGGCGCCGGTCAGGGCCATCGCCAGGGCACAGCCGAGGCGGTCGCGGTGCCAGTTGAGGTTCCCGGCCGACGGGGTGCCGGACGTCTTGGTCTGCCGCCACAGGAACGCGATGAGCAGGAGGACGCCCGCCGCGAGGAGGCGCAGGGCCAGGGGAGTGGTCCAGCCGAGCCGCCCCGCCTCGTCCATGCCGTAGACCAGGGCAACGAGCCCGCCGGAACCGAGCACCACGCCGAACCGGTCGGAGCGGGCACGATCGTCCGACGGGCGGCCCGGCAGCAGGGTGGCCGCGCCGGTCACCGCGAGGGCCGCGAGCGGGACCCAGGCGTACTGCGACACGCGCCAGGACGCCAGCTCCGTGAGCCAGCCACCCGCGAGCATCCCGAGCGCCCCGCCGCCGGCCGCGACCGCCCCGTAGATCCCGAAGGCCCGGGAACGTTCCCTCGGGTCGGTGAAACCGGTGGACAGCAGGGACAGTCCGGACGGTGTCACCAGCGCGGCGAACGCACCCTGCAGGGCCCGCGCCACGACCAGCAGGCCGGGATCGCCCGCCGAGCCGCACAGCACCGAGACGGCTGCGAAGCCGGCCAAGCCGATGATCAGGGTCCGTTTGGCGCCCACGCGGTCGCACACGTACCCGCCGAGCAGCAGCAGACCGGTGAAGGCGAGTACGTAGGCGGTGACCGGGTTCGGTGCGTCGTCGGCGAAGCCGAGATCGGACTGGACCGTCGGCAGGGCGGCGCTGAAACCCACCACGTCGAGCAGTACCAGCAGCTGCGTCAGGGCGATCACGCCCAGCCCCCACCAGCGCCTGGGGTGCGGGCCCGCCGGGTAGGGGAGGGCGGCCGGGGGCGGCCCGAAGCCCTGCGCGGGGACGGACCGCGCCGCGGCCGGGGCCGTGGGCGCGTACGGGGGCGGCGGCGCGGGCACCGGCTGGTGCTGGCGCGGTACGGAGGGGACGCGGGGATCCGGCTGCGCACCGGGCTCCGCGGCGGGCGTCTCGGGAGACCAGTCCAGCAACTTGGCCGCACGGCGGCCGAGTTGCGCCAGTACCGTGCCCGGCAGCCACTCCCCGGGCTGTTCGACCGCCGTCCGGTCGGCGACCTCCTGGGGCGTCGGCCGGGCGGCGGGATCCTTCTCCAGGCAGGCGCGTACGAGGCCGCTCAGTGGTTCCGGAACGCCGGTGAGGTCCGGTTCCTCCTCGGCCACCCGGAAGAGGTGGGCGTTCAGCCCGGAATCGGCGGCGCCGAACAGGAGCCGTCCGGTGGAGGCGTACACGAGGACGGCACCGAGGCAGAAGACGTCGCTGGCGGGCGTGAGTTCGCGGCCGCGGACCTGCTCCGGAGACATGAAGCCGGGGGAGCCGATGAGCATGCCGGTGCGGGTGTGCAGGCTGTCCCCGGTGAGGCTGTCCATCGCCCGAGCGATGCCGAAGTCGATGACGCGGGGGCCGTCGACGGTGACGAGTACGTTCGACGGCTTCAGGTCACGGTGGATCAGGCCTGCCTCGTGCACGGCCCGCAGCGCGACGGCGAGCCGGTTGGCGAGGGTGTGCACCGAGTACTCGGGCAGCGGCCCGAAGTCCTCGGCGACCACGGTGCGCAGGTCCGGCCCCGGGATGTACTGCGTCGCCACCCACGGCACGGCGGCCTCCGGATCGGCGTCGAGCACCGCTGCCGTCCAGTCCCCGCCCACCCGCCGGGCTGCGGCCACCTCGCGGGCGAAGCGCCTGCGGAACTCGGGGTGCCCGGCGTGCTCGGCCTGCACGACCTTCACCGCCACGGTGCGCCCGCCCTCGGACCGGCCCAGATAGACCAGGCCCATGCCGCCCTCACCCAGCCGGGCGATCAGACGGTACGGGCCGATGTGGGTCGGGTCTGCTGCGATCAACTGGTCCACGGGGCGAAGTATGCCAACCGTCAGGCCGGGGTGAGCCCGGGGTCGCGACGAAAACGGCGGCCGGAGAGACGCAACCGCATCGTCACCGCCCCGGTCGCGGTCCGGCGGCGGAGCAAGGGGAACGGCCGGCATGGCGGGACCCCAGCGTTGTCAGTGCTGGGCAGCATGATGACCTTCATGACCGAAACCAGTGCCCTCCCCTCTCCTGCCGCCTACGTGAAGGCCGTGACCACCGCCTTGGCGGCGTCGGCCGCGTACTACGGCGACGGGACGACCCCGCTCGGCGACGACGAGTATGACGGACTGCTGCGCGCCATCACGGCCTACGAGGACGCCCACCCCGACGAGGTGCTGGCCGAGTCGCCGACCGGGAAGGTGGCGGGCGGGGCGGTGCAGGGCGACGTGCCGCACTCGGTGCCGATGCTCTCCCTCGACAACGTCTTCGACGCCGACGAGCTCGCCGAGTGGGCGGCAGGGCTGGAACGACGGCTCGGGCGCCCTGTTGCCGGGTGGTGTGTGGAGCCCAAGCTCGACGGCCTCGCGGTGGCCGCCCGCTATCGGGGCGGCCGGCTCGTTCAGCTCCTCACCCGCGGCGACGGTCTGGCCGGCGAGGACATCACCCACGCCGCCGACGCCGTCCTCGGTCTGCCGCCGGTGCTCACCGAGCCGGTCGACGTCGAGTTGCGCGGGGAGGTGCTGCTGACGACCGCGCAGTTCGAGGAGGCCAACCGGATCCGCCTCGCCCACGAGGCCACGCCCTTCGCGCATCCGCGCAGCGGCGCGGCCGGCACCCTGCGGGCCAAGGACCGCCTCTACCGGATCGAGTTGACGTTCTTCGCCTACGGCGCGATCGGCCTCGACGACCTCGGCCACCTCGCCCTGCTGGAGAAGCTGACCGCGCTCGGCGCGAACACGGCAGCCGGCACGCCTGCAGCCCCGAAGCGCTTGGAGACGCTGGAGCAGGTGCAGGAACGTATCGACGTGATCGCCGGCCTGCGCGCGGACCTGCCGTTCGGGATCGACGGTGTCGTCGTGAAGGCCGACGCGGCCGAGGACCAGCGGCAGGCCGGCAACGGCTCGCGCGCCCCCAGGTGGGCGGTGGCCCGGAAGCTGGCGGCAGAGCACAAGGTGACGCGCCTTGTGGCGGTGGAGTGGAACGTCGGCCGGACCGGGATCATCGCCCCGCGCGCCGTCCTGGAGCCCGTGGTCATCGACGGGGTGACGGTCACCTACGCCACCCTCCACAACCCGTCCGACATCACCCGCCGCGGCCTCATGATCGGCGACCAGGTGTTCGTGTACCGGGCCGGCGACGTGATCCCCCGCGTCGAGGCACCGCTGGCCGACCAGCGCACCGGCGCCGAGACCCCGATCCTCTTCCCCGAAACGTGCCCCCGCTGCGGCGACGCGATCGACACCTCCGAACAGCGGTGGCGGTGTGTACGCGGACGCAGCTGCCAGACCGTGGCCTCGGTCATCTACGCAGCCGGCCGCGACCAGCTCGACATCGAAGGCCTCGGCAGCACGCGCGCCGTCCAGCTGGTGGAGGCCGGCCTGGTCAACGACATCGCCGACCTGTTCACCCTCACCCGCGAGCAGCTCCTCGGCTTGGAACGGATGGGCGAGACCAGCGTCACCAACCTCCTGGCCGCGATCGAGACCGCCCGCGGGGCCGCCCTGAACCGCGTGTTCTGCGCGCTCGGCGTCCGTGGCACCGGGCGCACGATGTCCCGCCGGATCGCCGCGTACTTCGGCTCGATGGCCGCCATCCGGGCCGCCGACGCCGATACCCTGGCCGGGGTCGACGGCATCGGCACCGAGAAGGCCCGCGTCATCGCGGCCGAACTCGCCGAACTCGCCCCGCTCCTCGACAAGCTCCAGGCCCAGCAGGTAGGCACGCAGGTCACCGAACCGCAGCACGAGCCCGCGTCCGAGGCGCCCGACGGCGACACCCCGGAGGGCGGCGGCCCGCTGGCCGGACAGGCCGTCGTGGTCACCGGCTCCATGACCGGGCCCCTGGCCGCGCTGTCCCGTAACGAGATGAACGAGCTGATCGAGCGGGCCGGTGCGAAGGCGTCGTCGTCGGTGTCCAAGCGCACCACCCTCCTGGTGGCGGGCGAAAAGGCCGGCTCCAAGCGCACCAAGGCCGAGGAACTGGGCATCCGCATCCTCGCCCCGGAGGAATTCGCCACCCTCGTAGCCGACCTCCTCCCCACCAACTAGCCCTCACCGCCCGCCGACCCCCGGCACAGTCCTGTCCGGACTCGCTTCGGCAGTCGATGTCCCAGCCGGCGTCGAGCGCATGCCAGGCGAAGTCTGTTTCCTCGTGGGCGTTGCTGGTATCCGCTCGCGGATGACGATCCACACGTGCGCGCAGTGAGCGGTACGGCAGCCGAATCGTGACTTCCGAGCTCGTCGATCACACGTACGATCCAGCCTGTGATCAGCACAGTCGTCGATTCCACCTCCCAGAGCTACGCCCTCGGTCGGGTACTGGGGCTTTCCCTCGTCTCCGTCATCGCCGCCTTGGTGCTCTGGCGTGCCACCCGCTCCTGGCGCGCACCGTCGACGCCTCCCGGCGGTGACCACGCCGACACCTTGCGCAGGGCGGCCAATCGGCACCGGCTGGTCGTCGGTGCGACGTTCCTGATCGCGCTGTGGGCCGTGGTCCAGGCGGTACGCGGCTACAACCCCGAGCCGCGCGCCGCGGAAGCGGTACCGCAGGCTGTCGAGCAGACCCCGGCCCCGAGCGCGGGCGGCCCGCGGGCTGCCCTGCCGGGCTCCTTTGGAGACTTCCGGCTGATGACCGGAACCGCCGCCGAGCAGACGAAGACCGCATGGCTGGCAGGCCGAACGCTCCCCGAAGGAACGTGGGCCGGCTTCTACGACCAGAACGCCGACGACACCGCTGACCTCATCCTCATGCTCCGCACCACCGAGGCGAATCCGAAGCTCAAGGCGGAGAAGGCGCGGATGTCCATCAGCCAGGAGTTCACGAACTTCATCGCCGGGGCGAAGGCACACGACGCCGCCACCTTCGACGCCGGCCCGCATGGCGGCGGGCTCACCTGCGGCGTCGTGACGTATCCCGTCGGTGACCGGCCTGTCTGCGCGTGGAGCGACGCCGCCACCTTCGCTGTCACCACGCTGTTCTACCCCGCCACGCTCCCCGACGCCGCGAGCACGACCCTCGCCGCCCGCAGCGCCGCCATGAGCTGAAGGGCGGCTTCACTCCTGTGGGCGGACGGCCGGGGTCAGGCCGTCCACCAGCATCGCAAAGGAGTTCCGGGGCAGCTGCTGAGGGGGCTGGCCTTCGGTGTGACGGGAATGCCTGGACGTCTCGGCGAGGACGAATTCGCGTCGGGGTATGAGCTCGCAGGGGTGTCATCGCGTCTCGGATCGCCGCTGCGGTGACGGCGTAGGCGGCGGGCCGTGCGGCGGAGGCACGCCGTCCCCACCGCTGCGGAAGCTCAGCTGATCACACCTCTCCACCTGGAGCAGGAGGCGCCTGACGGGGCCGCCCGATAGGGGGCGGGGCCCGCGGCCACTTTGTGACGTGTTCAAGGTCGGTCGCGAGTAGTGTTGTTGCAGCTTCTGTTCGCTCCAGGTTCGTCCGACGGAGAGGAAGAGACATGCGCAAGGCTCTGATGGTGATGAGCGTGGCCGTGATGACGGCCATCGGTTTCGCCGCGCCGGCGCAAGCGGCCGTGAACGACGTGGACATGCCCTTCGGCATGGCCTACGGCAACAGCAGCACTGCCGGGACGATCCACTTCACCGACGGGTACACCGCCACCGTATCCGGCGCCGTCCATGCGGCGAGCGGCTACCGCCGGGTCTGCGCCTACGGGGCGAACGGTGACGCGAGGTCGGGTCTCATCTGCAGCCCGTACGCGCAGGCGGGCGGGGCGGACCAGCCCCTCAGCGGATCACTGCGGATCGCGGTCCCGGGCGGCGTCCAGCGGGTCTACATCACGATGTACGACGGGAGCAACGCGCGTCTGGCCGAGGAGTTCTGTACCCGGAACGGCTGTACGCGAGTGGTCTGAGCCGACAGTCTCCCGCCGGGCCGCAGCGGCGGCCTCCTCGACCTCCTCGTCCGCCTATGCCAGGAGCAGCCCGGCCGTCTCGCCCCCCACCGCCGCAGGGATACGGGCCCACCACCTGGACCGGCGTTCCGACACCCTCAGCCTGGTCGGCTGGGGCTAGACCTGCATACCGACCTGCGAACATGCCTGCACCAGCGACAGCCAGCACTACGTCTACTGCACCGAAGTCGACCCCACAGGATTCACCTACACCGGCTTCAACAAACTCCTGACACCCCTGCACCCGGGTACCGGCATCGCCACCCGCTGGGGACCGCCCCTGCCGCTCCTTCCAGTACGTGCCGACGAGTGCGGCCGAGCGGTACCACCGCTCGCAGATCCCGCGCCGCCGACCTGCTGCTGAGCGCGCAAGTCTCGGTACTCTTTCCCGCCGGTCTCTTGGCGAGGGTGATGCTCAGGGCATGCGGCGCCACGTCGGCGACGATGGGACGATGCGAGACTCGCCCGGTACCCAAGGCGTCCGGCCTGTCGCTTGTGTTCTTACCCAGGTGTCAGTTGCGCGAGTTCCGGCTGGGGAAGTCGTACGGGCTGCGAGGTGTGACCGGCGAGTCGGCATGAATCGCAGGTGACCGCCGCGCTGGGCCATCCATTGCAGGATCTGACTGGAGGAGCGTTGCCCACCCGTCCACGATGCATGGAAGGCGCAGATGTTCACGCTGAACCGCCAGTCGGCGAACTGCCTGGACGGGCACGCCAGTGCCGTCACTTCGTGGAAGGCGGTGGAGGGGGACAAACACGATGCTGTCGTGGACCGGCTCGACCGTCTGGAACGTCTTGGCGCGTTGCGGTCGGCCGTCACGCACGAGGGTGTCGTGAATGCGGAGCTGTCCTCCCTCGAAACCTCGCGGCCGCCGGTGCAGGTAGTAGATCGCGTCCCCGGAGTTCGTAGGATCGGGCACCCAGACGGCATCGCAATGCAGACCGAAGTACCCGCCTTCGCCGTAGACGGTCAAGGACATTCGGGCATGAGAGAACTCTGTTTGCAGCCCGAGCACCTCCTGCGCCTAACAGCTGTCCCGTAACTGGACGGCGCCCCCTTGCCGATCCCGGATCGGACCGTGTCAGTGGCTAGTGACAGGATCGAGGGGTGCTGATCAAGGGATACGACGTCGGCCCGTTGGTGCCGGGCGAGTCACTGCTGGTCCACCCGGGCTTCTGGTCGAACTACCTCCTGGCGATGTGCAGCGACGGGGGGTGTCCCGAGCGCCCGGTTCCAGAGTGGTTCGGCGAGGACGGCGCCGATGTCGATGCCCTGTCCGAGGTCCTCTTCGATCCTGAGCGCTGGCCAGCGTTCAGGGTGCCGGCAGAAGACGGCCCCGGAGCCGTGGTGATCCACCGCAACGTGGATGGCGATTACGGCACCGACTACCTCCTCACCCATCCAGGCAGAAGCCACGCCGAGCAGATCGCCAGCTGGGACGGAGATTTCTCGGGCACTGGGCTGACATGGCAGGAACTGATCCGGATCGCTGACAGCCCGTCGCCTGCGGACGAAGGCGTCCAGGACACGGCCACCCGCTTCCTGCTGCTGCTTCCCCTTCTCACCGACCCGGACGTGCCGGAAACGGCAGCAGCAAGGCTCATCGCCGCCCTGACTGCAGTTGGCGCGCCGCAAGACACTGCCTCCATCGCGGCGGAGCACCTCCTGGCCCACCTCACGAGGAGATCCCGACACGACCCCACGTGGGCGTCTCCGCTGAGCGGTAGCTGAGAGGTGGGTCGAGTCGCCAGCCCCGCCATGAAACGATCTTGGTATGGCTGGTGTGATCACGGCGTCGGAATCTTCCTGGATAGCCCCGTTCTCCGGGCTGAGCCCTCGCGCCTGCGGGAAGCTGGTAACGGTTCTGCGGTGCCAGGGTGCGGACGCGGTCCGCAAGGGCCGGCCGCTCGCCGGGAACCGCAACGATTGCAAGGAATCGGGCGCCAAAGCCGCCGTCGGGAAGACCACCACGATCGCCGACGGCGGCTACCCGGGCACCGGATTGGTCATCCCGCACCGTCGGCAGCGCGGCCAGACCGAACTCCCGGACTGGAAAGAGGACCACAATATGTCCCACAAGCACGTCCGCGCCCGGGTCGAGCACGTCTTCGCCCGCATGAAGACCTGGAAGATCCTCCGCGACTGCCGCCTCAAAGGCGACGGCGTCCACCAGGCCATGCTCGGCATCGCCCGCATGCACAACCTCGCCCTTGTCGGATAGACCAGCAGGCCGCACCGCAGCCGACCATGCCTGAGACGACTCGGAGATCATTTACGGGACAGTGCTTAGGCCAGGAGTTCGGCGATCCGCAGGCTGAGGTCCGCACTACGGACGGGCAGCACTTTGAGATGGCACTCCTCGGCCAGCTGGCCGGTGGCGGCATCGACCGACATGCCCGCGCCGAAGCGATTCTGTTGGCTGAGGCAGAAGGTGAGCAGGGCATCTGCTCGCTCCTCCCCCCCCGCTGCACTCCGTCCAATGGACTAATAACGGCTCACATAATGACGTGAGTCGCCTACCGGCACCTGAGGACAGCAGTACGTTCGGGTGATTGCGCGAGTCGGCCTGGTGGTTACAAATCGCGCCAGCTCACGAACACGTGCGGTCCTGATCCCGCGATCGGCTCGCTGAACGGATCCACCACACCGGTCAGGACGGCCAGGCAGAACTCGGCCATGCCACCATCGAAGACCGTCCAGCGGTTCGCCCCCCACGGCGCCTGCCTCCGAAAAGTGACCACCCTCCAGCTGTCGGGTGCGCCCTTTCGTAGCCAGAAGGCGACATCGCTGCTCGCCGAGTCCGCGAAGGGCAACAGGAGCGGCAAGCCTTGTCTTCCAAGGAGAGCGCCCATTTCCTGGCACTCCCGGTCCGAGAGTGCGGGATCGACTCTGTCGAGGAGATCCCCATACGGCGATCCCGGGACGGGAGGCGTACTGACGGACAGGTACTCGTCGATCTCTCCGCCGCCGTACGACTCCACGAACTCGCGGTAGTCCGCCGGGAGTTCCAACTGCGCCGTGTCGGCGAGCCCTTCCCAGTCCACCGCGTCCCCTCCGGAGACAGGGGCGGGAGTAGCTGACGCAGGCGAGCGACAGCAGGCTGAGGCATATCAGAGTTCCTTCCTCGTCCCTGTGGGCCGCCGGTCTCGGCGGCTGCCAAGAGGGGTCAGGCCAAACATGGCCACCGGTGCGGTTGTCGGCTGCGGTCCGAGGTGCTTGAGCTCCGTCCAGCAGCGCACAACAGCTAACACAAGGATTTCACTCGTCGGAAGGTGATGAGGCAGCAGTTCAGTCTGAGGAAGGAAGGCATCATGGATGTCGGCCCGACATTCCCAGCGGAACCTCAGGCGTCGGAAGCCGTGCAACCACGCGAAACTCCGCTCGACCACCCACCGGTAGGTGCCATGCCGCGTTCCACGGCGGGCAATCGCCGGCACGATGCCGCGATCGCGAACCTGGTCACGGTAGACGTCGTGGTCATAGCCACGGTCGGCAAACACAGAGTCGGGCTTGCGGTGGGGACGGCCTCCCCACGCCGGGGTGGACGCTCAACTTCCACCCAGGGCACTGCTGTCAGAGCCGATCCACCTCATTGTGTTGGCCGTTGTAAGCAACCCACCAGTGAACTCACCGATACAAGCCGGTGGCTCTTGGGTGGCTCGCTGGGCAGTATCTGGGACTCAGGCTGGTTGACAGGTCAGCCGATGGCCTGGTGTGTGCCCGGGCCTGGTTGACCATGTTCTGTGTGGTGAATCCGCCAAGGGCTGTCCCCGTAAACGATCTCCGTCTCAGGGGCGTCGGGGGTAGTCGGGGTGATTGGCATAAGGTGACGCGAGGTCGAGCAGGTCATCGCATGGCCAGGTCTCGCCGTCGTACTGGCAGTCATCGCGGTTGTCCCACGGTAGTTCGGGGTCGCCCGTGCCAGGACTGAGGGCATGGCGGGCGACCACGCGTCGCTTGGCCTCGACCTCCAGCAGGACACGAGCCGGGTCGTACAGCGCGACGTGCAAGGCGATCGTGGGATGGAAGCCGGAGAGTTCTCCTTGGCAGAAGTCGACGGTGTGCCCGTGAGCGGTCCACTGCCCGCAGCCGTCACCGTCGCAGCGTCGGGCCAGGTCGGCCTCCTCATCCAGCCGTGCGTGGAGGAACGTCACCAGGTCTTGACTCATGAGGTCATCCTGGACGATGCGCCAGGCCCGGTCGCCTGTTTTCCATGCTGTGGGCTGACCCGGCTGGCGGGCCGACAATGGAAGGATCTTGACGTGGCCGGTGTGATCACGGCGTCGGAGCCGTCCTGAATACCACCGTTCTCCGGGCTGAGCCCGCGCGCCTTCGGGAAGCTGGTGAGGGGGCTGCGTCGCGCAGGTGCGGACTCAGTCCGCAAGGGTCGGCCATGGAGCCTTGCGTTGGAAGACCGGACCTTGCAGGTCACCGCGTACTGGCGAACGAACCTGACCATGCGCCACTCGCCCCGCTGTTCGGGATCTCGAAGTCGGCAGCGGACCGCGCCATCGACCACCTCGATCCGATGCTCGCGCTCCGGTCCAGCAAACGGTTCGCCGAGGATGCGGTGGTCATCGTGGATGGCACGTTGGCCCCCACCCGTGACCACGCCATCGCCGAGCGGTCGAAAGACTACCGATACTCCACCAACCACCAGGTCGTCATCGACACCGATACCCGCCTGGTCGTCGTGGTCGGCCGGCCGCTCGCCGGGAACCGCAACGACTGCAAGGCGTGGGAGGAGTCCGGCGCCAAGGACACCGTCGGCAAGACGCTCACGATCGCCGACGCCGGCTACCAGGGCACCGGACTCGTCATCCCGCACCGCCGCGAACGCGGCAAGAGCGAACTCCGGCCTGGAAAGAGGAGCACAAGCGCGGTCCGGTCGGCGGTACGCCGTAGGATCATCCCGGCTGCAGACCTGGAGTACATGGACCGAGAGCACGTGGGGTGAGTGATGGCCGGCCGGGTCGCGGCGGTGAGCCGCAACGAGACGTATGCGTTCAGCAAGCCCAACCGGGAGTCGGTCACATTGCTCGCCGGGCTCGGGGTCGAGGGGGACGTCCATGCGGGTGAGACGATCCGCCACCAGTTCCGCATGACGTACGAGCCGGATCTTCCCAACCTGCGCCAGGTCCATCTGATGCATGAGGAGCTCTTCGACGAGCTGGCGCTCAAGGGGTTCGACATCTCCGCGGGCCAGCTCGGCGAGAACATCACCACCCGTGGGGTGGACTTGCTGGGCCTCCCCACTGGGGCGCTGCTCCACCTCGGGGAGCAGGCGGTGGTCGAGGTGACGGGGCTGCGCAATCCCTGTGCGAAGATCAACGACTTCCGTGCAGGACTGCTCGGTCAGGTCTTCGCCCTGGACCCGGACTCGGGCGAGTTCACCTTCAAGTCCGGCGTCATGGCTGTGGTCCGTCGCGGCGGACCGGTCCGCCCGCAGGATCCCGTACGGGTCGAGCTGCCGCCGCCCCCTCACCGCCCCCTGGAGCGCGTCTAAAGGGTGTTGCAGACGGTTGGTCTCGCGCAGGCATGAGTGGTTGACCTGCTGTTTTCACCCTGTCAGGGCGAGGTTGTGCATGGTGGCGACGTCTCGGACGGCATGGTGGAGGCCGTTGCCCCTCTGACGGCAGCCGCGCAGGATCTTCCAGTTCTTCATGCGGGCGAAGGTGTGCTCGCCACGGGCCCGGACTCGGCGGTGTTTGGTGTTGTCTTCCTCCTGCGCCAGACATGGGCGTCGGCCCTGTTGCCCGGCGCGGGCCGGGCCGAGGCGACGACCGCGCGGTGGCGGCGTCGATGATGACCTGCACGTTCCCGGAGAACCGGTAGTTCCGTGACGAGGCAGCGATGGTGCGATCGCGCACCGGGTCAAGGTGCCGTCCACGATCCGGAGCCCGGCGGTGTCGGCCACCGGCCGTGCGGCTGGCTCGAGCGCCGGCAGCGGACGCAGCCGTTGGATGCCCCGGCGGACGGCGGCCGGGGAGATCCCGAAAAGCGGCACGAGCTGGCGCATCGTGTGGTTCGTGCGGTAGTACGCGGGCCCGGCCCTGGTCCTCCTGCACGGAGAGTTCCTCGACCATCGGATGTGGGAGAACGGATCGGTGCCTTCAGCCCGTACCACCGGGTGATCATTGCCGATGGCTGGGGACTCCGAGCGACCTCGCCGGTCTCCTCCGGGCGATCGAGGCCGGGCCGGCCGTCCTGGTCGGCGTCCTGATGGGCGGTGCCACCGCGGTCGACGCTGCGCTGGAACACCCCGGGTGGTCCGCGCGCTCGTCGTCGGCGGCGCGGGCACGCGTGAGCCGGTCTCCCAGAGCCCCGGGACGCGTTGGCCGCTCAGCCGGACGCCCTGCCGGCTGGGCGGATGCCTCGTGCGCCTGACCTTCGGCCCGCACCGCACACTCGACGAGGTCGACCCCGAGGCGGTCCGCCGCCTGCGGGGGATGATCTTCGGGACGCTCGCCAAACACACCGGTGACGAGCCCGACCTCCGGCGGCCCGTCGCGGAAACCTGGCGGCGCGGCGCCGGCATCGCCGTACCGGTTCTGGTCCAACTTCTTTGGTGTGCCTACTCCCTGTGACCGTTGATCTTGCTGGTAGATCTCGCGAGATCGTCTGGAAACTGCTGATGCCGACGACGTCCGGGCTGATGGTTCTGGGCTGTGCGCGAGGTACTACTCCGGCTGGAAGAGCTGCTCTTCCTGGCGGATCCGGGGATCAGGGTGGAGTCAGTGCAGGACGATGGCGAGGTGATTCGGGTCGGTGTCAGATGCCGGACGGCTGGGGCTCTGTGCCCGGGTTGTGGGAGCTGGTCGGGGCGGGTGCACGGCTCCTACCTGCGGTTTCCAGCTGACCTCCCCGTGGCGGGACGGCGGGTGGTGCTGCGGCTTCGTGTCCGGCGCTTCACGTGCGAGGACGTCTCCTGCGGGCGCCGGACGTTCGTCGAGCAGGTCGCGGGCCTGACCCGGCGATACAGCCAGCGGACCGAACGCATGCGGTCAGTCCTGGCCGAGGTCGGCCTCGCATTGGCCAGCCGTGCCGGTGCCAGGCTGGCCGACGTCTTCGGGGCGAGGATCAGCCGGAATACGGTCCTGCGGCTGGTCGATGCCCTCCCGGAACCCAAGCCACAGGTCCCGCGGGTGGTCGGCGTCGACGAGTACGCGATGCGAAAGGGCCGTGTCCACGGGACTGTGCTGGTCGACGTCGAGACTCGCAGGCCGATTGACCTGCTGCCGGATCGTGAGGCGGGCACTGTCGCGGCCTGGCTGGCCGAACGCCCGGGGATTGAGGTCGTCTGCCGTGACCGTGCTCCGTTCTTCGCCGAGGGGGCCAGGATCGGGGCGCCCACTGCGGTCCAGGTCGCCGACCGGTTCCACCTGTGGCGCAACCTTGGCGAAGCGGCCGAGCGATGTGTCTCCCGCCACCGCCCGTGCCTACGTGCGACCTTCGTAGAGTCGGTGCCGGAGAAGGCGCCGGCCCCGGCCGAGAGCGGGTCGCCATGGCCGACCGGGCACCGTTTCGCCGATCGCACCCGGGCCAAGCACGCCACCGTCCACGCGCTGCTGACTGCCGGCCGCAGCCGACGCTCGATCCAGCGCCAGCTCGGCATGACCTACCGAACCGTCCAACGGCTGGCCGACGCCGCCAGGCCGGAAGACCTGTTCCAGGGGCAGTGGCAGAACCGCCCGACCAAGCTCGACGACTTCAAGCCCTACCTGCACGAGCGATGGGCCAAAGGCTGCACGAACGCCTGGACCCTCTGGGAAGAGATCAAGGCTCACGGCTACACCGGCGGCTACGGAGCCGTCCGCGCCTACCTCCAGCCGTTCCGCACAGGCCCGACCGCACCAGCAGCCCGCCCGCCGTCCCCACGCACGGTCACCAGCTGGATCCTGACCCACCCCGATACCCTGCCGGAGAGCGAGCGCCTGAAGCTCAAAGCCGTCCTGGCCGGCTGCCCCGAACTGGATGCCCTCAACGGGCACGTCCGCGCGTTCGGGAAAATGCTCACCCAGCTCCAGGGCGACCAGCTCCCGCAATGGATCAAGGCGGTCCGCGCCGACGACCTGCCCAGCCTCCACACCTTCGTCAACGGCCTCGAACGCGATCTCGTAGCCGTCACCGCCGGCCTCACACTGCCGTGGAGCTCCGGCGTCGTCGAAGGCCACGGCAACCGGATCAAAATGATCAAGCGCCAGATGTACGGCCGGGCTGGCTTCGGCCTCTTGCGGAAACGAGTCCTGCTGGCGTCCTGACGGGCCCGTCACGAGCTCTGCTGGAGTCGCTCCGCAGCCTGAGCAGGGGTGTCGTAGTAGCCAGGCCGTGCCAGCAGGACCGAGCTGAAGTGGTAGCCCTGCTCTTCCTCGGGCTCATCGTCGGCCGCGAACGGACGCCAGAAGCTCAGCAGCAAGTCCGGGGCAATGAATGAAGCATCGTCGTCAGGATCTTCCTCAATCGAGGTGAACTGGCCCATGCGCTGGACAACCTCGCGGGCCGGAAGCGCGAACACGTCCACACCCTGAAACAACACTCGGTCCGTCTGGGACGACGGCCTTCCCAACTCGATGGCTTCAAGCATGTCTCGCATGCAGTGGATGCTGATCATCAGTCCGCTGGGACGGAAGACGTGCTGCCCCGGCCGATCAGACTCCGAGACCGCGGAGAGATCGCGGAGCGCGTCCAGCGCCGTGTTGGCCGCGTGCCGAGTCATACCGATCCGCAACGGGCCAACGCCGGTCGGTGGGGCGAGGTCGAAGTCCATGTGGGCATGATCTCAAACAGGTCTGTCAACGAGTCACGAAGGGGCATCCAGTCCCGGCAGGTTACAGAGCGTGAGAGCTCCACAGAAGTTGGACCAGAACCCGCTCTCACCTGCGCAGCCATTCCGGAACCCGCGGGCCGCGTAGGCGTCGCGATCAGAGGATCCTGTGCTCCGTCCAGAACGGGCCGAGGTCCCCGGCCGCGGCCGCCTGCGCCGCCCGCTTGAAGTCCGCGGTGGTGGTGACGCCCAGCCAGTGGTCTCGCACGTAGCCGTTCAGCAGGGCCGCCATCGCCGGGCCGCCCAGGACGCGTTCGAGGTCGTGCAGGGCGCAGGCCCCGCGCATGTAGACGACCCGGACGTACTCCGAGCGGTGGCCGTCCGCGTAGTAGGCCAGGGAGCGCGTGAGGGCGGCCGTGTCGCTGGGCCAGGCGCCCTGGTCCTCCCAGCAGGTTGTGGTGTCCTCCCGGTGGTACAGCTGGTTGGCGTACTGGGCGAAGGACTCGTCCAACCAGGGCGACGCGAACTGGTCGTTGCCGACGATCCCGTAGAACCACTGGTGGGCGACCTCGTGGACGACGGCCGACCCGTCCGGTTCGGTCCACAGCAGGACGAGGCCGGGGAACTCCATGCTGCCGAAGTCGTCGAGCGTGTCGCTCATGACGAGGTCGAGCTCGCCGTACGGGTAGCGGCCGAACCGCCTGCCGAACTCGTCCACCGCGCCGGCGGCGTCCCTCAGAGCGGCGGAGACCCCCTCGGGGGAGGTGGTGGCGGTCCAGTACGCGTTCAGCCGGATGCCGCCGGGCGTCGTCACCGTCTGCGACCGGAAGGGGCCCGCAGCCCATGCGAAATCCCGGACCCCGCGCGCCACGCTGACGCTGACCGTACGGCCGGGTGCGCCCGGGCGCCGGGTGGTGGTGCCCGTCGCGGGGACGACGAGCGCGCTGGGGTGGTCGAGGGTGACCCGGAAGTCACCGGCCAGGGTGTGGAAGCTCTCGCCGAAGCCGACGTCCGGGTCGAGGTGGCGGCCCTGGGCGTCGCGTACGGACAGCAGCGGCAGCGCGTTGCCGAGGTAGCGGTGCGCGCCGTCCCTGCCGAAGCGGTGGACGCGGTCCGGGACGGTGATCTCGACGTCGAAGGAGACGCTCGTACGCGCCCCGGACGGCAGCGGAGCGGGCAGGTCGATCGGTAGCGCGGTGCACCCGACAGCGAGCGGCCGCGGGGTCCCTCCGGTGACCCTGCCCACGCGCACCGCGGCCGGCCGGCCGGGGGCACCGCAGCCGTCGGCGCCGTTGCCCCACAGCCGTACGTCGACCGAACGCAGCGGCGTGCGGGCGGCGTTGCGGAACGACACCGTCTGCCGGCCGGTCCAGCGCGACCCGTCGCCATCGGCGCGCAGCGACACGTCGTACGAGGGGCGGTCCGGTGTCGCCGCCCCCACGGGGGCCGGGTCGCCCTGGGCCACGGCGGCCTGCGGCACGAACAGCAGAACGCCCACGAGCGCGAGCAACGGCATCCACCTGAACGAGTTCATGCCAAGCACGCTAGAACCCCCCTCCCCCCGGACGCACACATTCCGCCGCCCGCACCACCCCAGCCCCGCCCCGGCAGCACAGAACGCTCGACCGCATCGGTACGCCGACGGAGGGGTGATCAAAGCCCCGGGTGCGCCGCCCAACACGGGGGCCTCGGCTTCTCGGCGGTACGGACGAGTGCGGTGGCTCTTAAGGGGCAGGCGGAATGGCGGGGTAGTGCGGACGGACTGGGCCGGAGCCGGGAGGGGCGTCGCGTGTTCGAGGGGTTCATGACCAAGACGGTGTGCACGGGGGATGCGTCCGTCTTCGTTCGGTACGGGGGCGAGGGGCCGCCTCTCCTGTTGTTGCACGGCCACCCGCGCACGTCGGCGACGTGGCACAGGGTCGCTCCCCTCCTGGTACGGCGCGGCTTCACCGTCGTCTGCCCAGACCTGCGCGGTTACGGCCGCTCTCGTGGCCCCGCGCCCGCTCCTGATCATGTCCCGCACTCCAAGCGTGCCGTAGCCCGGGACATGGTGGAGGTCATGCGGACGCTGGGGCACCGGCGCTTCGGGCTCGTCGGGCACGACCGCGGGGTCGCCGTGGCGCTCCGCCTGGTGCTGGACCACCCCTCGGTGGTGACCAGGGTGGCGTTTGTGGACGGCCTGCCTCTGAGCGAGCACCTGGCCCGCGCGGATGCGAGGTTCGCCACCGCGTGGTGGCACTGGTTCTTCTTCGCCCAGCCACAGACTCCCGAGCGCGTCATCAACGCCGATCCCGACGCCTGGTACCGCGGTACCCCCGAAGCCATGGGGCAGGAGAATTACGACGAGTGGCGGGCCGCCACCAGGAATCCGGAGGTCGTCCGCGCCATGCTGGAGGACTACCGCGCCGGACTCACCGTGGACCGCCGACACGAGGAAGCGGACCGAGCCCGGGGCGCCCGGATCGACTGCCCCGTCCTGGTCCTGTGGTCGCTACGGGACGACCTGGAGGACCTGTACGGCGACCCGCGTACCATCTGGCGCAACTGGGCTGACGACGTCCGGGGTCACGGCATCGACGCCGGCCACCATGTTGCCGAGGAAGCCCCTGGCCCGCTCTCCGCCGCCTTGGGTGACTTCTTCCCCGACTGATGGGCATCCGAGGATGCCCTTTTAGCTGCGGATGCGGGCGCGTTCGCGTCGTTGGGCGGCAAGGACGTCGGGGTGGCGGGCGTTCCTGTCGCGCCGGCGAAGGCAGGCGTGCGGCAGGACCTCCACGATCCGTCAGGCTGTCCTCCAAGCCTCGGCCCCCGGCGTCGCGAAGGCACTCGGCTATTACGACAAGACCACCACCCGCCTGGTCACCGAAGCCGGCGGAACCTGGCGCCGGTACGCCGCCCCCGGTGATCACACGCCTTGACCGACGGGAACGGTTCGGCCAACGCCTCACACCACCGACGCCCGGAAAGGATCAGTGGGAATGATCTCCGCGTCGTCGAAGAGTTGCTCCAACGCCTCATGGCCCTCGCGCCTGCGGAACTCGATTTCGGCGGCCGTCACAGGCAGAGTCCACAGGATGCGGGCGTGTCCCCCGGGCAGCGGACAGTGCTCAAGGTCCGGGCCGTGGAGGTAGGGCAGGCTGATCAGCAGGTGGTCGCAGGTCGAGCCCGGCACCCATGGTTCCCCGATCGGCATGCTGTGTTCCAGATCGAGCTGATGCCCTCCGCAGTGGTAGTAGGCGATCATGGCCATGAGGTCGATGAACCGCTGGTCGCGGACGTGGGCGGTCATGACGAACTCAAGCCCATGGCCGTCCTTCTCCATCGCGGCCCAGCACCCTGCGGTCACATAGGCCCAACTGTCGCTGCGCGGACCGGGGCCCACAACGAGAACCCGCAGGTCGGGCACAACCTCGCGCCGCCCCGACCCGAGGTCGCAGACGACGACCTCCACGAAATGCCCCTCGAAGAAGGCCCGAACATGTGACTCAACGGCCTCCGCGGCCAGCAGCCTCGCATCACTCACCGCGCGATCATGCCAGACCACGAACAACCGGTCCGATCGCTTACCCAGCGTGATGACTCGTGGGCATCAGCCGTGTATACGCGATACCTCGGCATGTGGGCCTACCGGTCCCAAGGCCGAGGCTGCACACCCGCCACAGCCCACCATCGAACGGGCCCGAATGGCCGACCGCACGAAGAGCCGGCGGAGCGTGCACCACGACGCGGCCCCTGCCTCAACGCCCCTGCCGCCGGCGGGCATCGAACCGGAGCAGCACCCGCACCACACGCCACACCGCGGCAACGACAGCCAGCACGGTCCCCACCACGAGCAGGGCTTTCCCCGCAGGCTCGGAGACACCGACGACCAGTGCCGGTACCAACAGCACGCCGAACACGGCCGCCGCCAAGACAGCAGCCGTCACCAGGGCGAACACGATCTCGACCGTCATCGCGTCCTTCTCCCACCGCGACTCTCGCCCCTGGCCCATGCTGCAAGTTTCACATGACGCTCAGACCGCGGACCCTCATCTGAACCAACCCCCGCGAGGAACGTGCGACGCCCCAGCATCGGAGTCCACGAATCGGGGCCGACGGCCATGTGCCGGACGAGATCCGCAGTGCCCGGCCGCGTCCGTAGCCTCCTCAGCCGTCCAGGAGCCGCCATGCGGTGAGCGCGATCCTCGCCCGGGTCAGCCCCGCCGGGGCCGTGAGTTCGATGTCCAGGGTCTTCTCGATCTGTTCGAGGCGGCGGGCGACACTGCTGTGGTGCAGGTGCAGGAGGTCGGCGGCCCTGCGGAGGGAGCCGGTGGCGCAGTACGTGTCCAGCGTCTCCAGATCCTCCGGGTTGCCGGCGATGCGTGCGATCGCGGCCACGTCGGCGTTCTCCCGCGCGGTGTCCTGGGGCACCTCGGCCAGGAGCGCCAGCGCGCCCAGGTCGGCGTGGCGGACGACGGGTTCGCGCGGGGTCGTGAAACGCAGGGCGGTGCGTGCCTCGCGCCAAGAACGGTCGGGGCTGTCGGCGGTGCCGATGCCGGCGCGTACGCCTGCCGGGAACCGGGCCGGGTCGGCGGTGGCGGCCAGGATGACGCCGACGTCGGCGAGCGGCGCCGCCTTCACCGGGCGGTCCGGGCAGATCATGCCGCCGATCCGGTCGAGCGGGAGCTGTGAGCGTACGGCGACGACGTGGAGGGGCAGTTCGGCGGCGAAGCCCAGGAGCCGCAGGGCCCGGGCTCTGGCCGCCTCGTCGCCGTCCGAGCTGATCGCCAGTTCGACGAGGGCGGGGTCGGCCATGGTCGTGCGGGCCGGGCCGTACCGCTCGGCGACGGCCGCCGCGGCGATGGCGAGCCTGTCGAGGAGCACTTCGTCGAGCGGATTGGGCGGGCCGGGGCGCTCCAGCCACACGCTGCCGATCTCCTCCTCGTCGAGTGTGATCGGCGCCGTGGTGGACGCGGGTGCCGACGGGGCGGACGCCTGCCTGCCGTCGGGCGAGACGCGGGTGGTCCGTCCCGTGCCGTGGAGCCGCAATCCGGCCACGCATTCGGCCAGGCCCGCCGATGCCCGGGCGAGCGCGGGGAGATCCACCCGCCGGCGCATGAGCGTGTCGTAGAACGCGACGATGCGTATCGCCCCGTCGACGTACGGATCCAGTCCCGACAGCCGAACGGCCAGTGCCTCCATGGCAGAAGGATAGGGGGACGGGGGTGCGCCGATCGGCGCGCGACGGGGAGGGGATGCGCGACGGATGGCGGATGAGTCCCCGGGTGACGGCCGGGAGGATGGTCGTCATGGATCCCGAACTCGAAGCATTCATCCCGTTCCTCCCGCAGCTCGACATGAACGACCCGGTCACCGCGCGGAAGGAATTCGCCGAGCGTGCGGCTGCCACTCCCGCCCCGGACACCTCGGACATGGAGGTCGAGGACCGTACGGTGCCCGCCGGTACGGACGTGCCGGTCCGGGTCTACCGCCCGCACCGGGCGCAGGGCGCCATCGTCTGGTTGCACGGCGGCGGCGGAGTCTTCGGTGACCTGGACACCGAGCACCCGTGGGCCGCCCGGGTCGCCTCCCTTTCCGGGGCGGTGGTGATCTCGGTGGGCTACCGCCTGGCGCCCGAGCACCCGTTCCCGGCCGCCTTCGACGACACCTACGCGGTACTGGCCTGGACGGCCGAGCACGCGGACGAACTCGGCATCGACCCATCACGGATCGCGGTCGGCGGTCACAGCGCCGGCGCGAACATCGCCGCCGCGGTGGCGTTGCGGGCGCGTGACGAGCAGGGACCGGCGATCCGCTTCCAACTGCTCAACCAGCCGGGGCTGGACGACCGGCAGGAGACGTGGTCGGCGCGGAACTTCACCGACACGCCCTGGTTCGACCGCGACAAGCTCGCCGCGGCGTGGCGGCACTACCTGGGCTCCCAGCCCGCCACGCCGTACGCCGCCCCCGCGCGGGCCGTCGACCTGTCCGGGTTGCCACCCGCCTACATCGCCACAGCGGAGTTCTGCCCGAACCGCGACGAGGGCATCGCCTACGCGCTGCGCCTGATGCAAGCGGGCGTGCCGGTCGAGCTCCACCAGTGGGCCGGCACCTTCCACGGATCGCAGGCCCTCCTGTTCGCCGACGTCTCGCAGCGCCAGAACGCCGAACTCGGCGCCGCTCTGCGCCGCGCTCTGGCCGAGTGAGCCGGGCGCGTCCCAAGGCACGGGGAGCGTCCCCGTCGCCCGTACTCAATGATCACGAAAGGACGGCTGTCTTGAAGATCCGACTGGCGGTTTGTGGAAGTGTGGCCGCGCTCGGCGTCTGCGCGGGCACGGTGGCGGCGGCTCCCCCGCCCGACGGGACGAACGCGGTGGCGGCCGACAGCACGAACCCGTCGGCCCCGTTCCGGCCCGCGGAGCTGCAGACCTCCCTGGACGGTGTCCACCGCGCCGGGATCCCGGGGGTGTACGCCGAGGTGCGCGACGGCGGCCGGACATGGCGCGGGGCATCCGGGGTCGCCGATCTCACGACCCGCCGCCCCGTCACGCCCGACATGCGGCAGCGCGTCGGCAGCATCACCAAGACCTTCACCGCCGCCGCGGTCATGCAGCAGGTCGAGCAGGGCAGGATCCGGCTCGATGCGCCGATCGGCGACTACCTCCCGCAGCTGGTGCCGGGAGAGCGCGGCAGGAAGATCACGGTGCGCATGCTGCTCAACAACACCAGCGGCATCCCCGATTACATCCGCTACGCGTTCCCGTCCCTGCAGACACCCTCGCCCGAGAGCCTCGACGACAACCGCTTCAGGCAGTTCCGCCCGGCCGAGCTGATCGCGCTGGGGCTCAACGCGCCTCCCGCGGGCGAGCCCGGAGGTCCCGTAGGGGTGTACTCCAACACCAACTACCTGCTCCTCGGACAGCTCTTGGAGCAGGTGACCGGTACCCCGGCCGAGGAGTACATCACCCGGAACGTCATCGAGCGCGCCGGCCTGCGGCACACCGCGTTTCCGACCGGGACGCGCATCAAGGGACCGCACTCACGGATGTACGAGGCCGCGTACGGCCTGCTCGATCCGCCGCGCGACTACAGCGTCTACAACATGTCCTGGACCGGGACAGGGGCCGCCCTGGTGTCGACCATGGACGATCTCAACGTCTTCTACGCCAAGCTGCTCGGCGGCAGGATCGTCAACCGGTCGTCGCTGGAGCAGATGCAGCGCACCGTCCCGGTCATCGCCCTGGACGGATCGACGATCCAGTACGGCCTCGGCCTGCACAAGCTCGACATCGAGGGCTGCGGCACCTTCTGGGGCCACGACGGCACGGTATGGGGAGCCGGAACGATCTCCATGACCCGGGCCGACGGCAAGCGCCAGATGTCCGTCGCGGTCAACCTCCAGAGGTGGGCCAAACCGGACCCCGCGGGGAACGCCCAGCACCACCCCATCGACGAAGCGCTGCAGACGCTGTTCGGGCAGGCGATGTGCGGCGACGGCCAGGCCGCCCGGCCGTAGCCGGCCGGGGCGCATTGAAGGAACCGGCCCCGGAAGGCTGAGCGCACCCGCCGGTCCCGGGTGACCGGCACCAGGGCGCCGCCTGACCCTCCTGGAGGACGGGGACGGCCCGGCGGCCGGGCCGTCCCCGTCACAACCCAGCTGCTGACGAAGACCCGCAGGCGGCCACCGGCTTCGACCAAGTCGGGCATCCGGGAGTCCTGTTGACGGCGGCAGTGGGGTCCTGGCCCCGCCGAGTTCCGGCCTTTGGCCTCCGCGCGGCGCTGCGAAGGTCCGTAAGGCACCTTACGGAGTGGTACGGGAGCGAGCCGTACGACGGCCGCAGCAACGTGATCGGCACGGGAGGTGGTGCAGGGTCGGTCACGGTCAGAGGCGGGCCCCACTCTCGACCTGCTCGTCCAAGGCGGCGGACAGGGCTTGGCACACAGCCGACCGGCAACCACCAGGAGACGGTGCTCACCCTGCCAGGCGACCACAAAGCGAAGCACGGCGCTGCCTCGCAGTAGCTCGGCTGTAGGGACAACGCGGACTTCGCCCCCTACAAGTCCGGCAAGTCCGCGAGGGGCGCCTACAAGCCGGCCGGCCGGCCCGGTCCGGCGGCCTCGGCGACGCGGTAACCGACCCCGGCCGTCGTCGTGATCACCGGGGGAGCGCCCAGCTTGCGGCGCAGCCGGCCGATGGTGACGGTGACCGTGTTGGTGAAGGGATCGGCGTTCTCGTCCCACACCTGCTCCAGCAGCTGCTCCGCGCTCAGGAAGCCGGGGCTGGCGCGCAGCAGCGCCTCCAGGACCGCGAACTCCTTCACCGACAGCTCCAGCGGACGGCCCTCGCGCAGCACGGTCCGCCGAACCGGGTCGAGTTCGAGGCCGGCCGCCCGCAGCGTGCGGCCCCGGGCGGCCGGCCTGCGCCGGGCCAAGGACCGGATGCGCAGGACGAGCTCGGGGAAGTGGAAGGGCTTCGCGAGGTAGTCGTCGGCCCCGAGGGTGAGACCGCTGACCCGGTCGCCGGGCTCGCCGGCGGCGGTCAGCATCAGCACCATCGCCCGCCCGTCCCGCCCGTCCCGCTCGGTGATCATCTGGCACAGCACGTCACCGTGGATGCCGGGGAGATCGCGGTCCAGGACCACGACGTCGTACGCGTACACGTCGATCCTGGCTGCGGCGGCCAGGCCGTCGTGCGCCACGTCGACGGCCATCCCCTGGTCCCGTAGCCCCTCAGCGACGACCTCGGCCAGCGACCGCGAGTCCTCCACGACCAGCACCCTCACACCGCCACCCCCGCGTCCCCGTCCGGCCCGGCGGCCGCCGGCAGTAGCACGGTGACGCCCAAACCGCCTTCCGGAAGGGCCCGCAGGGCGAGGCGGCCGCCGTGCGCCCCGACGATCGCCGCGACGACGGACAGCCCCAGCCCGGAGCCGTCCTCCGACCCGGTCCGGTCGGCGCTGAGCCGCTCGAACGGCTGCGCCAACCGGTCCACCTGCCCCTGGTCCAGGACGCGGCCTCCGCTCTCCACGACCAGGCGTACCCGGCCGTCGTCCTGCCCCGCCGAGATCCGGATCCAGCCGCCCTCCTGGTTGTGCACGACCGCGTTGTCGACGACGTTCTCCACCAGCCGAGACAGCAGCGCGGCACTGCCCCGCGTCCACGGCGGCGGACCCGCCCCGTCCACCCCCTCGACGGTCAGCCCCTTCGCGGCGATGTCGGCGGCCCGCGCGGTCAGCGCCTCCGCCACCAGGCCGCCCAGCGGCACCGGGGTCCGCTCGGCGAGGGTGCCGTGCTGCGCGCGGGCGAGGACGAGGAAGCCGTCCAGCAGGCGGTCCAGCCGGTCGAGCTCGGTCCGCAGCCGCCCGGCGAGGACGACGGTCTGTGCCGCGGGTTCCGGTTTGGCGACGGCCACGTCCAGCGACGCCCTCATCGTCGCCAGCGGCGTACGCAGTTCGTGGGAGGCGTTGCCGACGAAGCGGCGCTGCGCGGCGAACGAGGCCTCCAGGCGTTCCAACAGGGAGTCGACGGTGTCGGCGAGCTCCTTGACCTCGTCGGCGGGCCCGGCGACGGCGAGCCGCTCGTGGAGGTTGGCCGCGGAGATCCGCCGGGTCGCCACGGTGATCATCCGCAGCGGACGCAGCACCTGCCCGGCGAGGACCCGGCCGAGCAGGAGCGAGAGCCCCGCCATCACCAGCAGCGCGAACAGCGAGCCGACCAGCAGCCGGTGGCCCTGCTGCCCCTGGATCTCGGCGAGTTGCCGCTGGAGGTCCTGGACCTGCTGCTCGACGGCGACGGCGGACCCGCCCGACCCGCCTGACCCGCCGTCCGGGAGCTGTCCGGGGGCGATGCCGGTCACCCGGGTGCCGGACATCAGGTGGCTGAGGGCGAGCAGTACGGTCCCCGACCCGAGGAAGCCGGCCGCGTAGAGCAGCGTGAACCGTCGGCGGACCGTCCCGCCCCGCAGCATGTCCATGGTCCCCGTCCCCCTCCGCGTCCGGCCGGGCCCAGGATGCCCCGCCGCACCTAACAGCGGCGTAACGGGGACGGTTCGGACCGTGTGAGGGACCGGACCGTAGAACCGCCCCATGACCACGACCAACGAACCGCTCCGGCGGGAGTGGACCCGGTTCCGGCGTCCGGGCCGGCTGATCGCGATGGCCGCGGCCGCCCTGGCCGTCATCGCCCTCGGCTTCCTCCACGCCTTCGGCAACCACGCGTCCTGCGACGGCCCGTGCCCCGTCGACCCGACCGGACCCGACGGCTCCCTCGTCAACGACCAGTTCGCCTTCGCCCACCGCGAGCTGGGCGAGCACGGCACCATCACGGTCCGGATGACGTCCATGACCGGCACCATCACCTACCCGCCACCGAACCACGACCAGATCCTCCCCGGCCTGGTGCCGTGGGCGAAGGCCGGGATCATCATCAAGGACGGGGTTCGCCCGGGATCCTCGTACGCGGGGCTGATGCTCACCGGCGCCCACGGGGTGCGCATGCAGTACGACTACCACCACGACATCGCGGGCCGCGCCGGCGGGGTCTCGGCCCAGTCGCCGCGCTGGCTGCGGCTGACGCGGTCGGGTGACACCGTCACCGGCTACGAGTCCCCCGACGGCGAGCGCTGGACGAAGGTCGGCACTGCGCGGCTGCCCGGACTGCACCAGACCGCGCGGATCGGGTTGTTCGCGGCCTCACCCGGCGACCTGACGCTGCAGCCCACCGGCTTCGGCGGCGGCGTACGCGAACACGTGCGCTTCACGCAGGCCTCCGCGGTCTTCGACAAGGTCGCCCTGACGGGCGCGGTCACCGAAGGTGGCTGGACCACGGACACCCTCGGCGACATGAACCGCACCGACTGGGAGAAGTACCACCAGCCGTCCGGGGCAGTGGAGAAGGACGGCACGATCACCGTCACCGGCATCGGCGACATCGGCCCGGTCGGCGCCGAGGACGGCGCCCGCCCGGTGGAGAGCACCCTGGGCGGCCTGCCGCTCGCCCTCCTCGTCGTCCTCGTGGTCGCGGTGCGCTTCGCCACCTCCGGGAACCCCGGCGGGCCGCCCACCCGCCGGGTGCTCGCGGCCCGGGCGGCCGTCGTCGCGGCCGCCACCTTCGCCACCGGGCTCCTCGCCGTCGCGATCGTGCTCCCGGCGGGCGTGTCGGTCCTCAAGGGGAACGGGATCACCGTGCTCCCCGTGTCCACGCCCACCGGAGCGCGCGTCGTCCTCGGCACGGCCGCCGCCCTAGCCCTCTCCGCGGTCCTCGCGTTCGCCCTCGGCACCCTGCTGCGGCGCGCCCGGTTCGCGGTTCCCCTCGCACTCCTTGCGGTCGGGGTCCCGTACACCGTGACCTCCTTCCCGCTGATCGCCGACGGCCCGGCGCAGTGGCTACTGCGCCTCACCCCGGCCGCGGGCTTCGCTACCCGGCAGACCCTCGTCGAGCACCCGCAGGTCCTGGCCCACTACGCGCCCTCCGCCGGGTACTTCCCGCTGCCGTGGTGGGCCGGGCTCGGCGTGCTGTGCGCGTACGCGGCGCTGCTGCTGTGGTTCGCCGCGCGGTGCAGGAGCTCCGGGCGCGGCCGGGCCGGCTGAACCGCCTGCGCCCTGCCCGACCCCCAGGTCGGCGGCCTCCTCGGAAGCCGGGTTCGGCGCGGGCTGCGGTGAAGACGGGAAGGACCCGTCCGACAACAACAGGACCACGCGGCTCTCCCGGGCCTGCATCCACTGACCACCGGTCACGCCCTTCGAGCGCCAGCCGTCAGGGCAATGGCAGACTTCGGAGGTGAACTCTGAGCTTTATCCCGAGCTGGTCGCTGCAGGCAGCCTTGCCGCCGCGCTGGAACGACTGGCGGCCGACCTTGGTGTCGATCTCGCGGTGGTGCCCGGCGACTGGGGGGCACTCGTTTCGGCGGGCATCGCTGCGTCGGTCCCCGAGCGCAAGCCGCTGTCCGTTCACATCGGGGCCGAGAGCCGTTGGTTCGGTGTCTCCGGTTGGAGCCAGGGGGTCGAACTCATCACCGGATCCACGCCCGATCTTGCGGATGTCGTCAGGGCAGGCGTGGCGTGGGGGCAGGGCGGGAGCCTGCGGGAGCTGCGGGCGGAGCTGCCGTTTCTGCACTCCAGCGAGCGCGCCGAGGCGCACGAGCGCGGGCCGGCCGCGGTCGTGGAGCTGCAGTGGCGTTTGATACGGAATGAGGCAGCCGAGGCTCCGGATTTCCCTGAGTTCGGCGCACTCGTGGAAGCGGCTCACGCCGAACGGCGGCTGCGAGAGCTCTATGTGTTCTCCAGCCACTGGACGCTCGGCTTCAGCTCCTGCACCGGATTCCCGTTCCAGAGTGAGGTTGCCATCGCCCCGTCACATGGCGGCAGTCCGTACCGCGTCCTGAAGCACCCTCACGCCGGCGTCATCAGCGAGGCCGCCACCGCCGAAGAGGCTGTCGCCCAGGCGGTGACCCACCTCCCCGGCGGACTGGGTCCGGCCGTCATGGGCACGGCCAAAGGCAGGGAGTGACGCCAGGCGGGGGAGGCCGAAGCCCATACCCGTCATTGGCGCTTACCCATCTCCCGGCCATGTGGCTGCCGTTAGAAGCGGGCAGGCGGCGGTCGGTCAGGGCGCCCAGGACAGTCGTACGGCATCGATCTCCGAGTCGTTGAGGAGGGCCCCCCGACGAGCGGGGCCGGGCCGGTGGCCTTGGGGGGCCCACAAGTCGGAGCCCGTGCACAGGACCCAGGACCGCTCGTAGGAGAGGATCACCTTCCGGTAGGGCCGCACGCGCCGGCCTCGTTCTCCGTACCGTCGGTGGTCTCGCTCGCCGCCCGCATGCGGCGCCTGGCGCCCGCGTCGATGCCGACCCCGCGCTACGCGGCCTTCGCGGGTGAGCCGCTCACCCTCAAACAGGCGCTCCCGCCCTGCGGGCGGTCTACACCGGCGAACTCACCGCCGCTCCAGGAAGCCCTGCGCGAGGAGCTCCCCGCCTACATGGTCCCGCGCACGCTGCTGCGCCTCGCGCACCTGCCCCTCCACCCCAACGGAAAGACCGACCACAACGCGGTGCTCGCTGCCCTCGACACTGCCTCCCCCCCACGGACCGGCCCGCGGTCCCTGCCGCCGGCGCACGCCGCGTACCCCTTTCGGAAGCGGCCCGCCTCGGCGGCGCCGAGAAGGACCGCGCCCGCCACACCGCCCGCTGATTACGGCGTCCAGTTCCCCGGGCAGTTCGACGACCCGCAGATGACGACGAGCAGGCCTCGGCCCGCCTCACCCGGTCCCTGGACACCGCCGCCGAGGGTCCCCTCGCAACCGTCGTCGTGGAGACCGCCCAGGGCGAGGGCGGCATCAACACCCCCGCCCGGCCTGGCTGCGCACGCTCGCCTCCTGGACGCGGGAGCACGGCACCCTGCTGGTGGTCGACGACATACAGACGGGCTACGGGCACACGGGCCCGTTCATCTCCTTCGAACCGGGCCGGGATCGTTCCCGACATCGCCTGCCTGCCAAAGTCCACAGCGGGTACGGGATGCCCATGGCCCTGACCCTGATACGGCCCGATTACGACGTGTGGAAGCCCGGCGAGCACAACGGCACCTTCCACGGGCTGCCCGCCCCGCGCGGGCGCGGCCTGGCCTGGGGCCTGCCCTTCAACCGTGCGGCGGCCTGCTGATGGAGACGGCCGGACCGCACGACGAGGTGGCGCAGATCCTGCCACCCCTGACGGTGGCGTACGCACAACTCGAACAGGGCCTGGCCCCACTCGAAGACGCCGTCGCTTCGGTGGCGGGCGTCGAACCCCTCGTGGCCTGACCGCCCGACAGTCGGACGGACCACCCCGGCGGCACGGCCACGGGACTGACGAACGGAGAACGAATGTCGGTCGACCTCGTGGGGTTCCTCGGCGTGGTGCTGCTGGCGTACCTCGTACCCGGGCCCGACTTTCTCGTGGTGCTCCGGTCGGCGGCCGAACACCCGTCGAAGGGCCGGGCCGCCGCGCTCGGTGCCCAGACCGGGCTGTGCGTGCACATGCTGGCCGCCGCCACCGGGCTCTCGCTGATCGCCACCCGCTCCCCAGTCGTCTACGAAGCGATCAAGCTGCTCGGCGCCGCCTACCTCGTCTACCTGGGAGTCCGGGCCGTGCTGGCCGCTCGGCGGACCGCGCGCGAGCGGGCCGCCGGGCAGCGGACCGCCACCGGCTCCGACGGCCTGCCCGCGAAGGAACCGCCCCCGACCGACCCGACCCGGAGCCGGTGGCGGTCCGGCTTCAGCCAGGGCTTCCTGACCAACGTCCTCAACCCCAAAGCGGCCCTGTTCTTCCTCAGCATCCTGCCGCAGTTCGTCCACGGCGACGGATCCATGACCCGCCAGATCTTCTTCCTCGGCACCCTGGACGTCGTCATCGGCATCGTCTACTGGTTCGCCCTGGTCGCCCTCGCCACCCGCCTGCGCACCCTCCTCGCCCGCCCCACCTTCCGGCACCGCTGGGAACTCACCACCGGCTGGCTCTTCATCACCATCGGCATCGGCGTGGCCGCCACGGCATGACGCCGGGGCCGCTCCGGATCCGACAGGCCGGCTGGCATGCACCCCCGGCGCTGGGGGAGGGGCAACGTGCACGCGGGGGAGTCCTGCACGGGGCCGTGTCCGGCGCTGCCTCCCACCTGGCTTTCGAGCTGTGCAGGGTGGTGAGCCTGCTGAGCGACGAGTCGGGCCGGATCACCCTGCCCGGCTTCCACGATGCGGTGGCAGAACGGTCGCCGTCCCAAGGGGCCGCCACCGGCCGCCACCGGTCTGGGGGCGACCACCTCCCCACTCCTCGACGACCGCGGCGGCCTCTACCTCGAAGGCTGCGACGTCGCACGCGTCGTGGACCGTGACGCGCCGATGGACGACGGCGGCGTACGCCCGTACGCGATCGCCCCCGACCCGGCCGCACGGCTCTGGGACCTCTCGCTCACCGCGACCCGAGCCACCCCGATCCCCGGCTGACCACCGCCGTACCGGCTTGGCCGCGGAAGCAGGGTCCGGTCGGTCGAACCCAGCGTCCACACCGCCCAGAAGTACGGCGAAGGACTGCATCCGATCTAGTCGTCGCACGGAAGTACCGGAGGGAGATAGGACTTTTGATCTGTCGATCATCGAGACACTTCACGGTTGAGTAGAGGAGAGCCCTGTCGATGAAGAGCTTGTCGAGGTGGAGCCGATGGCTGGTGCCCGCACTGCTGCTGGTGCTCTGGCTGGGAATCGGCGGAACCCTCGGCCCCTACGCGGGGAAGCTCGGTCAGGTCGCCACGAACGACCAGGCGGCCTTCCTGCCGCAGAGTGCCGAGTCCACCCGCGTCCTGGAGGCGCGGAAGGCGTTCGAACGGTCCGAGTCGGTGCCGGCGATCATCGTCTGGCAGGCCGAGGACGGCGCTCCCGTCACCGGCGTCCAGCAGCAGGAGGCGACCGCCTCGCTCGCCGTGCTGGCCGGGAAGCCGGGGATCTCCGGACCGCCCTCGCCCGCCCTGCCCTCCGACGACCGGCTCGCGCTCCAGGCCGTAGCCCCCCTCGCACCTGATCTGGGCGACGAACTGCCGGCGGTCCTGGACGAGGTGCGTGCCGCGGCGGAATCCGTACCGGGTCTCAGCGCGCAGATCGCGGGACCCGCGGCCACCCAGGCCGATCTCGCCGACGCCTTCTCCGGCATCGACGGTCTCCTTCTGGGCGTGGCGCTCGGCGCGGTGCTCCTGATCCTGCTGCTGGTCTACCGCAGCCTGCTGCTGCCCCTGGTGATCATCATCAGCGCCGTCTTCGCCCTCGGGCTGGCGTGCGCCGCCGTCTACGCCCTCGCCGACCACGGCATCGTGCGGGTCGACGGCCAGGTGCAAGGAATCCTGTCCATCCTGGTCATCGGCGCGGCGACCGACTACGCGTTGCTGCTCGCGGCACGGTTCCGGGAGGAACTCGCCGCTCGGGGGGACCGCACGGCCGCTGTTCTCGCTGCGGTCCGCCGTTCGGCGGGGGCGATCACCGCCAGCGCCGCCACCGTGGCCCTCGGCCTGCTCGCCCTGCTCGCGAGCGACCTGACCAACAACCGGGCACTGGGCCCGGTCGGTGCCATCGGTATCGTCTGCTCCGTCCTGACCACCCTGACGTTCCTGCCCGCCGTACTGGCCCTCCTGGGCCGGACCGCGTTCTGGCCCGCCACTCCGAAAGCCGGCGACGCCACCGGGGAGGGACACCGCGTGTGGAACCGGGTGGCGGCCCTCGTCGGCCGGGCTCCACGCCGCGTCTGGGTGTCCGCCACCGTCCTCATGCTCGCTCTGGCCGCATGCGTAACGGGCCTGTCCTCCCACGGTGTTCCCCTGGACGAGATCTTCGTCAAGGACGCGCCCTCCGTCGCCGCACAGACGGCCCTCAGCCGGCACTTCCCCGGCGGATCGGGCCAGCCCACGGTGATCATCACGGACGCCGCAAAGGCCTCCGACGTGCAGGCAGCCGCCCGTGCGACGGACGGCGTCGCCTCGGTCGCACCCGTGACAGCGGGTGGCCGACCCGGTGATGGCGAGCCGCTGGTGGTTGACGGCCGCATCCGCATGGACGCCACCCTCGAGGCCGCCGCCGACAGCGACGACGCGAAGCAAACGGTCGCCGCCCTGCGCACCCGCCTCCACGCCGTCCCCGACGCCAACGCCATCGTCGGCGGCTACACGGCCCAGCAGTACGACACCCAGCGGACCGCAGCCCGCGACCGCACGGTCATCGTCCCCGTCGTCCTCGGCATCATCCTGGTCATCCTCTTCCTGCTGCTGCGCTCCTTCCTCCTTCCGCTCCTCCTCGTCGCCACCGTGGCACTGAACTTCCTGGCCACACTCGGTGTCTCCGCGCTCGTGTTCGAGTACCTGCTCGGGTTCAGCGGCACCGACTCCTCCGTTCCCCTCTACGGCTTCGTCTTCCTCGTGGCGCTCGGCGTCGACTACAACATCTTCCTGATGTCCCGGGTCCGCGAGGAATCGTTCGTCCACGGGGTGCGCCAAGGGGTGCTCCGGGGCCTGACCACGACCGGAGGCGTCATCACCTCCGCCGGAGTGGTGCTCGCGGCCACCTTCGCGGCCCTCATGGTGATCCCGCTCGCCTTCCTCGTCCAGATCGCGTTCATCGTGGCCTTCGGCGTCCTGCTCGACACGCTCGTCGTCCGTTCCCTGCTGGTCCCGGCCCTGGTGATCGACATCGGCCCGCGCAGCTGGTGGCCCAGCTCCCTGGCCCGAGGACCGCATCCCGACCTGCTGCCGAAGAACCGGGCGCCCAGCACGCCGTAGCCACGCCCCGTCGGGCAGCGGGAGGACGCCCGCGCGCACATCTGCAGGGGCCAACCGGCGGCTGTGAAATTGCTGTTCGATTCTGAGAGGGGATCTCGCGGGGCTGGGCTGCGGCCATGGGCCCGGCCCCTCTCCAGCCCGTTACCGACCCCGCCTGAAGACGTGAAAGTGCATGATCTCGCCGATCTCCACTGCACGGTCCGGCCTCGCTGTGGGGCGGGGAGGAACGACCGTACCCGGGGTGCGGACGTGATCGCTGCCCGACCGGCGAGGACGCTGCGGTGTCTCACCAGACCGGTCGACGTGCCGTAACGGGTGGTCAGACGCGTGGAGTTGAGTCGTATGGGTGACCCACCCGGTGCGCCGGAAGGTGGCCGGGGCGAGGCTGTTCACCCTTAGGGCAAGCGTCCAGGCACGTCCGCGAGTGCAGAAACGTCACCCGCTGGAACCGATCACCCGATACTCCTGGTCCGGACCCTTTCGGCCCGTCCGAGGGTCTTGTGGTCGCCGCCGTCGGGGACCCGGCCGAGTTTCTTGACGTTGATGTGGACGAGTTCGCCGGGTCGGGCGCGTTCGTAGCGGCGGACGGGTTCGCCGGTGGCCCGGTCGAGTGCGGCCAGGGGCGGCAGGCCGTGGCGGGTCAGGATGCGGTGGGCGGTCGAGGCCGCGATGCCGCACCGGGCGGCCAGCCGCAGGGGCCCGATCCGGTGCTCGCGCCGCAGGCGGATGACGTGTTCCTCCACCTCGGCCCGGCTCCTGCCGGCTGGTGGTGGGGGCGGCTGGAGCGGTCACTCATTCCGGCGACACCGAGCTGCCGGTAGCGGGTGGCCCAGCGGGCGGCGGTGGTGTGGCTGACCTGGAAACGCTCCGCTGCCCGGCGCACGGGCCAGCCGTCGTCCACGACACAACGGGCAAGACGCAGACGTCCAGTCTCGGTCAGCGGGGCATTACGGTGGACCACGAGGGCCTCCTGATCTAGGTGCAGATGTCGCAATCCACACCCAGCCAGAAGGCCCTCACCCTTTCAAGAACCCAGCACGCGTGTCACCAACGTCCCGGGACAACACACCTAGGGCTAGACCCGGCCGAGACGAGGCACTCGAGAAGCGCGCCCGCGTGATCTTAAGACTATCCCGGCCGCGACCGGCCCCATCCGTCCGTGCTACGGATTAGACAGTTCCTCCACCGCTACCTCCCACTCCTTCTCCTTCTTCATTGCAGCAAGCCAGGCGTCCCTGGCTCTGTCGACCTCGTCCCCCTGGTCCTCGATCGCCGCCTCGTCCGGAGGCTGTGCGCTTCCAACTCGTCAAGTTTGTGTTGAGCGGCGTCAAGCTCATGCAGCCGGACAATCGTGTTCGTTTGGCCTTCTCAAAGCCAGCCTTGGCGTGACGGCAGATGGGCAGTGGTCCTGCATCTGTACTCCTCGGGAAACGCACTCGACGTACGGAACGGGGTCGGGGTCCGGTCGCGTGCCAGGTATGAGCGGACGCGGCCGCCCGCCGTCCCACAAGCTCATGTCCGCTCCGCTCCAGGTAAGGGAGCCCGCACCCGCGCGGGGAGATGTTGCGCTGTTCGGCGGCCGCACTCCTGGGCCGGCGACGGCACCGCCGTCCATGTCGGACCAGCACGACGGCCGCTACGTCCACCGGCGCCACGCCCCCGACAACCCGACCAGGACTAGGTCCGGCCGAGATGAGGCGGTCCAGGAACGCGCCCGCATGATCCTAGGACCGTCCTGGCCGCGACCGGACCCATGCGTCCGTGCTACGGATTACACAGTTCCTCCACCGCTACCTGCCACTCCTTCTCAGTCTTTCTTGCCTTCAGCCAGTTGTTCCTGGCGGTGTCGACCTTGGCCTCCTGGGCCTCGATCGCCGCCTCGTTCGGGGGCTGTACGGCTTGCAACTCGATGAGCTTGTGTTGAGCGTCGTTCAGGTCTTTCAGCTCGGCAGCCGTCACTTCCTTGGCCTTTTTGAGGCCGGCCTTGGCATGCTCGCAGGGGGGCGGTGTACCCGGCATCTGTCCTCCTCGGGAAACGCGCTCGACGTACGGGGCGGGATCGGGGGCTGGCCGCGTGCCAGGTATGAGCGGACGCGGCCGCCCGCCGTCCCACAAGCTAATGTCCGCCCCGCTCCAGGCAGGGGAGCCCGCACCCGCGCGGGGAGAGGTTGCGCTGTCCGGCGGACGTACCCCGGGGCCGCGGTGCGGCGGCCGTCTTCATCTCGCTTGTCGCCCATGCCCGCAAGAAGAGCCCTGGGTGGCTTGCCGAGGCCAGAAACCGGCTTTGACCTGCAAGGTGACAAGCGACAAGACAAGACAAGCGACAAGCCGCACGACAAGCGACACGACAAGCAAGGCACCGGCTGGCACCCCCGCGAGGGTGCCGGCCGCCTTCGTTGAAGGGACCCCGTTGTGCACTTCCAGACCCCGCATGAGAGCATCACCCCCGCCCCCTGGGTGCCTGCCGAGCAGCCGGTGATCCTGCCCGCGGACATCCCGCCGGGGGTCGACTGGGTCCCCCTGCCCAACGGGGTCCGCACCCTCGCCTACACCCAGACCACGCCCCCGCCGCCCGCGCCGGTTCAAACCTCGCAGCCCATCCCCGCGTGGGCCAAGACCACCGCCTTGCTCGCCCCCACCGTCGGCGCCGGCATCAGCGCCGCCGGTTCCGGCGGATCGACGACGCACACGCCCGCAGCGGCTGGCACGTGTACAAGGCCCCGGCCCGGCCGGTGCCGTCCTCGTCGGGCGGGATCACCCGGCTCGGGCCCGGCATCGACGTACGGGCGCCGGGCCACGCCCACGGCGGGTCGTCATCGGCCCGGGCTCCGTTGTCGGCGGCCACACGTACGAGGTGGGGCGGGAGGCCCCGACCGGGCGCTCCTGGACTGGATCGGGCCGCTCCTTCGGACCAGCGGGAAGTGAGGGGCAGATGATCGAGTTCGAATCCCCGAGCAAGGTCGCGTTCTCACTGATCAAGGCGACCGCCCTCGATGAAGCCGGCCACCACGGGGAGGGGCCGCCGAACTGGGGGATGCACCGCACGCTCACCGCTGCGGTGGAGGGATGGGAGGCGGAGGGAACCCTTATCGAGAACTCCTTGCTCCTGGTGGAGTGGCTAGCCGTCGAGCTGTCCGCCTACCTGCTCACCCAGCTCGGCGACGAGGAGAAGGTCACGCGCTGGCTCCGTGACTTCGGAGACCAGGGCTGCCAGACACAGCAGCATTCCCACCCTGCCGGGCCCACCGCGATCGAGATCCTGTCCGTCGTCACCGCCGACCTGGACTCGCAGCTCGGCCCCGCCGTGCGCCTCGCCTCCATTGGAGGTCCGTACCTGGCCTACCTGCGGGACGGCCGCGAGGTGGATGACGCCCGCGAGCTGGCCCTCACTCTCGGCTCGTGGGCGGGCTCGTGCGTTGCACAGCTCATGCGCGGCGACAGCGCACGGATCGCCGAGTACTTCGAGCACAAGCTCGCTGGTGGGGCACAGCGGTGAGGTGGAGGTCTTGCGCGGGTATGGGCTCGACGGCGGGTACCGCGACGTCCTTCCGGCCCTCCCGGGGGCCGCGCCCGCCGCCACCTGACCGGCGGCCGTGACCAGCGTCTCACATCCGGACGCCTGGGGGAGAGGTCCCTCGTCGGGGGCGGTCTCGAGACCGGGCCGTGTCGCCCCGGCGGCAGCGGCATTGACCGGGCATGAACATCATCAAGCGCGTGGCGGTGGCCGCGCTGGCCGCGGCGGCGGTGGCGGCGCCAGCCGCTCCCACCGCGACGGCCGCGCCGGCCTTCAAGTGCGCGTCTAGCACACAGGACATCAACGACAGCAGCTATGACGGGCCGTGGCCGGACAACTGGAAGATCACGGTCAAGACGTGCGCGGCCCGCTGCGGATGCGCCCTGTACGCCTACGCCGAAGCGACTGGGACGGCACCGCGTTCCGCGAAGTGGACGATGTGACGATCTGCCGTACGGCGGTCCGCTGCCGGGCCGTGTGGTCCGGCGCGCCTCAGGGTTGGGGATGGGGGCCGGCGGTTGGTGTGAAGGTGGGGACGTGGTGCTGCGGCCGCCGGTCGTATCGATGCTGGCGCAGGCCGCCGAGACGATCCCGGCCCCGCACCGTTCCGGCCCGGGCTGGCCTACGAGCTGAAGTACGACGGTCACCAGCTGCTCGTCTTCACCCCCTCCGAGCCGGGCGGGCGGGTGCTGCTCCAGACCCGCCGTGGCGCCTTGGTCCAGGACGCGTTCCCCGACCTGATGGCCGCAGCCGCCCAGCTGCCCGCCGGCCTGGTCCTCGAGAACCCGCAGCCTTCCGCAGCGTGAACACCTCAGCGGGCCGTGGCCCTGCCAGGCGGGCTGTCACCGTACGGTTCGGCAGCCCACCATGCGCGAGCAGTGATCTTCATCGTGGTGACCGGGCCGGGGCGGACGTAGGGTGCCTCGTCATGAACAGCGAGACAGACAGCGCCCAGTTGCACGCTATGGCCAGTACCGCCGGATACGGTGAGACGGCGGAGGCTCTTGCCGAGCAGTACGAGAGCGTGGCCTTCAACGAGGTACACTGCGAGGTGCTTCACTTGTTCCCCTCGCAGCCCAGCTCCGTGCTGGATGTCGGGGCGGGCAGCGGACGCGACGCGGCGGCGCTGGCCGCTCTGGGGCACCAGGTCGTCGCCGCCGAACCCACCGCCGAGCTACGCGCGCTGGGTCGGCGTATCCATGCCGACCAGGAGATCGAATGGGTCGATGACGCACTTCCCGAGCTTCTTGGGCTGACCGCACAAAAGCGCCGCTTCGATCTGATCCTCCTGACCGCAGTCTGGATGCATCTCGATGAGCGACAGCGCACCTCGGCCATGGCCCGCCTGGTCAGCCTGCTCGAGACCGAAGGCCGGGTGGTCCTCTCGCTGCGTCATGGCCCGGTCCCGGCGGGCCGCCGTATGTTCCCCGTCTCCGCTGAGGAAACCATCAGCCTCGCCCACAGCTACGGCCTGGACGTCGTCCACGAAGCTCAGCGTGATGATCCGCACGGGCGTCCTGGAGTGGCATGGACCTATCTCGGCCTTCAACTCGATGCAGGACGGAAACTTCCTGGCATCACCACCCAGCAGTAGCCGCTGCGCCTCCCCCAAATCCGCAGGAATTGACAATTTCTCCGCCGGGAGCGGTTCGGGCTGCTGTGGCATCAGGGGGCGGTGTGGGTTAGTTCGTCGGTGACCATGTCGTCGTCGTGGTCACGGTCGAGGAGTCGGCCGTACGCGGCGACCGCGCGGTCCAGGCGCTCGGTCTCGGCGCGGACCTCGCCGAGCCGGATGCGGGCGACGTCGGCCTCAAGCTCGGCCATTGGCAGGTGTAGGTAACTTCCCAGCCGGGCCCGAGACATCGCGGGGTAGAGGCTGTGGGAGTCGGCGTGCAGGCCCTGAGGCGATCGTCACATCGGATGTGAGGCCCTGCGCCGTCACGAGAGTCCTCGCCGACCCCGCCGAGCTCCCACGTACCCTTCGGCGACAGCTCGAAGCGGGCGCCCTGGCACTCCAGCGAAACCCGCAGGTCAGACAGCAAAATCCTGATGGAGTACTAAGGGTGACGTCGGGTATGGGAACTGTCCGGATGCCTGGTGCCGGTGATCACATGTAGTCGAAGAAGCGGTGCCACCACAGCCGCTGCCAGTCGTCCATCTCTGTCGATCCGCCGTATCGCTTCCTCAACAGGTGGCGGGGCATCCAGACGCAGTCGAGTGCCTCTGCGGCGGCTTTGATCCGGCTGCGGTCCTCGTCATGCAGCCCGCCGGCGGGCTCTGGCGTGTCGGCTCTGACCCCTCCTGCACCCGCAGTGATCAAGGATCCAAAGTTGCTGAAGCGGACGACGACAAGGTCACGGCTCTTCGTGGCGATGGCCGGGATGACGATGTCACCGTGGAAACTGGCATCTTGCACTCCCCGATCAACGGAGCATGCGCAGTCGAATGCCTGGTCGATGTCTCCGGCAAGCCGATCGAAGCGGGCCCGGGTGGCGACATGATCGTAGTCCCGAGGGAATTCCCAGTGCTCCGGATCATCCAGGTTCCGCAGCAGAGACAGCAGGCGCTGGTCATCGACGGTCATGTACTTCTCCCAGTGGTCGGAAAGGTTGGTGCGGTGGTGATGGCCCGGCCCCGACCGCCGACGGGTCGTCAGCCGAGGAAGTGAATCTACGTCCAGGCGGCCCGTTCACCGCGTGTGGCGTGTTCGACCTCAGCAGCTGATGCCGACACCGGAAAGACCCTTTCCACCCGGTCGTCAACCATCCGACGGACAGTCCCGCACGGAGCCAGCGGCCAGGGAGCATCTGCCGCCGTCCTTTGTCCAACGCATCACCACGTACGACCCTGCCGACCGCGAGGAGCCTGGGCGCTACACCGGGAGGACACGGTCAGCGACCACGGGCCGATGGAAGCGGCGTACCTGGCGGCGATCGCGGCCTTCGCGAAGGCCGCGGGCATCGACCGGCTGGAGATGAGCGACGGAGGCTGCCGACAAGGACTTCCGGGCGCGCGGGCACGCGCAGATGGCTTCACGCAGACGGTGCTCCTGAAGGAGGCCTACGTCCGCAACGCCGCACGCTGGCACCGCCTCACGCCGGAGAACTGGACTGGCACGCCGCATCGGCGTCAGCAACGCCACAGCCTCAGCCGTACGCGCCGCTGGTCTCCTCACCACCACGCGCACAGGCCGTTCGTGTACCACGCGCGAACGCCCTTGGCGGAGCTGCTGCTGACCGGTGGCACTGCCGACGGCTGACCCGGGCAGGGGGACGCGCTGGCCGCATGCCCCGGGGCGCACCAGGGCTCATGGGAACCCAACGGCCCCCGCTCTGACTACGTGCTCCGTTCAGACACACCTGCAACATGGCCAGAACTCTGCCAGACACCACTGGAACCTTTCACGGCCCGCACTCAACCGAGCGCAGACCGCCCACGGGCTAGGCCGCCAGGACGCCTCGGGCGGGTTACGGGGGGTTGCCGCACCCTGGAGCCGTTCGTAGAGCCGTACGCGTCCGATCTCTTGCCCGTCTGGCAGCAGCAGCGTGATCCGGGCGGGCGGTAGTGCGGGGTCGGTCACCGTCAGGGGCGGGTCAACTGCTCCTACCGGGACTGTCGGCACGACGCACAGAGTGAGTTCTCTGGGGGAGCAGGTGTGGCGCGAGGCGGAAGACGGGAGTCTGTGCAGCTCAGCGCGCGGAGTGTTCACTGTAGTTGCTGCAACAGGTGTAGGGCTATCGCCGGTTCGGGTGAGTCATTTCTCCCGGCTGAGGGGGCGGGCCCCGAAGGCTGTGACAGCGGCAGTGATCGACAGGGCGGCGAGCAGTGCGAACAGGGCCGGGTAGCCGCCGAGGGGTCCTGAGAGGAGGGCGCCGGTGAAGGGGGCGAGGGCTGCCGCGGCGTGGGCTGGTGCGCCGAGGAGTCCGGAGAGTCGGCCGTAGTGGGTGGCGCCCCAGCGGTCGGTGACGGCGGTGGCCTGGAGGAGGGTGAGGTTGCCGCGGATCACCCCGGCGAGGACGGATACCGCGACGAGTAGGGCGTAGGGGCCGGCGACGGTGGCGAGGGCTGCGGTGGTGAGGGCGCCGAGGGCGATCAGGGTGACGGTGCGGGCGGTGACGCCGAGGTGGCGGGCGAGGGTCGCGTAGAGGGTGCGGCCGAGGGTCTGGCCGGCGCCTCCCAGGCCGAGGGCCCATGCGGCCTGGGTGGTGGTGTAGCCGCGTTCGAGGAGTAGGGGGACGAGGCCGATGACGACGGCGTACATCGCGAACGCGGACAGGGTGAAGGTGACGGCCAGCATCCCGAACGCCCGGCTGCGCACGACTTGCTCGTTGCCGCCGGAGTGCGGCGGGCTCGGCGGGGCCGGCGGCCAGGGGGCTTTCAGCGCGAGGGCGTGGGCCGGGACGGTCAGGATGGCGAGGATGCCGGCGAGGACCGTGTAGGTGGCGCGCCAGGACATGTGGTTGGCGAGTATCGCGGTCAGGGGTGCGAAGACGGTGGAGGCGAGGCCGCCGGCGAGGGTGACGATGGTGAGGGCGCCGATGTGGTCGGGGGCCCACCAGCGGGTGAGGGCGGCGAAGGCCGGCTGGTAGAAGGTGGCGGCCATCGCTGCTCCGGCGAGCAGCCATCCGGCGAAGAAGGCGGCCAGGTTGGGGGCGGCGGCGATCACCAGCAGGCTCATGGCCCCCAGCACAGAGCCGGCCGTCATGACGGTGCGGGGCCCGCGGTGGTCCAGGACGCGGCCGACGTGGATCCCCGTTATGGCGGAGACGACGAGGGCGGCGGAGAACGCCGCGATGGTCGCGCCCGCGCTCCAGCCGGTGTCGGCCGTGATGGCCGGATTCAGGACGGGGAAGGCGTAGTAGACGATGCCCCAGCTGGTGATCTGAGTGAGGCAGAGGGCGGGCAGCACGGCGCGTGGCCGCGACCCGGCCCCCGTCCCGGTCGCGGCCGCGCCGCTTTGCAGGTCGCTCACCTCAGCAGCCGCCGGAGGAAGCGGGGGCGGCGCCGATGGTGAGGGTGGCCGGGGCCGCGCAGCATCCGCCGCCGCTCTGCTCGGCAGCCTCGGGCTCGTCGAAGAGGCCCGCGCCGCCACACACCCCGGTCTCGGGGAGGGTGAGTTCGACGCGCTCGGCGGCCTCGTGGTCGCCGGCGAGGTGGGCGGCGATGGAGCGGACCTGCTCGTAGCCGGTCACGGCGAGGAAGGTGGGGGCCCGGCCGTAGGACTTCATTCCGACGAGGTAGACGTCCTTTTCCGGGTGGGAGAGCTCAGCCTGTCCGTGCGGGTAGACGGTGCCGCAGGAGTGCTGGTTCGGGTCGATCAGCGGCGCCAGCTCGACCGGGGCCTGGAGACGCTCGTCGAGGCGGAGGCGCAGCTCGTTCAGGGAGGCGAGGTCGGGGCGGAAGCCGGTGAGCACGATGACCTCGTCCACCGCCCCCAGCCGGCGCCCGTCCTCGCCGACCAGAACCAAGCGACCCTCGCCGTCGCGCTCGAAGGCGTCGGTGCGGAAGCCGGTGACTGCGTCCGCGTAGCCCCCATCCACCGCGGCCTTGGCTGCCAGTCCCAGCGCGCCGCGGGCGGGCAGCTGGTCGGCTTCACCGCCGCCGAAGGTGGAGCCGGAGATGCCGCGGCGCAGGATCCACACGGCCTTGGTGCCGGCGCCGTCCTCGGCCTTGGCCAGGTCGGCGAGGTAGGCGAGGGTGGTGAAGGCGGAAGCGCCGGAGCCGATGACGGCGGTGCGCTTGCCCGCGTAGCGGGAGCGGACGGCCGGGTCCTTCAGGTCGGGGACGCGGTAGGTGATCCGGTCGGCGGCCGCGTTCTCGCCGAGGGCGGGCAGTCCGCTACCGCCTGCGGGGCCAGGGGTGGACCAGGTGCCGGAGGCGTCGATCACGGCGCGGGCGAAGAGGCGCTCCTCGCGGGCGTCAGTCGCCTCGATGTGGATCACAAACGGCTGGGTGTCGCGGTCCGCATCCACGATGCGGTCGCGTCCGGTGCGGGAGACGCCGGTGACGCGGGCGCCGAAGCGGACGCGGTCGCCGAGGACGTCGGCGAGGGGCTGGAGGTAGAGCTCGGCCCAGTCCCCGCCTGTGGGGTAGGAGGCGTCATCGGGCTTGACCCAGCCGGTCGGGGCCAGGAGCTTCTCGGCGGCCGGGTCGACGACCTCACCCCAGCGCGAGAACAGCCGTACGTGGGCCCAGTCGCGGGTGGCAGCTCCGGCATGGGGGCCGGCTTCGAGGACGAGGAAGTCCAGGCCGCGGTCTTCGAGGTGGGCGGCGGCTGCCAGGCCGACGGGGCCGGCCCCGATGACGACGACGGGCAGGCCGGTGGTGGCGGGCGCGGTCATGGTCGGCTCCTCATTGCTTCGATGTCTGTCGATGCCTTGCGTGATCAGCATGGCACCTGTTTCGATGTACGTCAACATAGACATTCATCGAATCCGCAGGGGTCGACGCGGAGTACGTGGAAGCCGTAGTCGTCGGCGGCGGGCAGTCGGGCGTTGCCGCCGCGCACGCACCGTTCAAGCAGGGTGTGGCGCCGGTGGCGCTGAAGGCGTCGGACCGGGCTGCGGGATCGTGGCGGGGTGAGCATCAGGACAGGCGTGGTGGTCGCCACGTCCGGGAGCTTCGGCCGCCCGTGCCAGTCCTCGCTGCCGGGGCTGGAGGTCTTCACCGGGCAGGTGCTGCACGTCGCCGACTACCGCGCCCCCGCCGAGTTCGCCGGGCAGCGGGTTGTCGTGGTCGGCGCGGGCAACTCCGCGGTCCCGGTCGCCGCCGAGCTCCCCCCGGGGGGCGTGCGAAGCCGGCGACGCGCGCGCCGGTGAAGGTCGCCCGCCAGCGGCTGCTGGAGCGCGACCTGCCTTTCTGACTCACCCGCACCGGCCTCCATACCGCCCCGCTCGGCGGGCTTCTGCGTACCCCGCCCGCGCAGCCGGTGCTGGACGACGGCCGCTACCGGGCCGCGCTCGCAGTCGGCCTTCCGGACCGCCGCCCGATGTCCACCGGTCTGGAGGGCGGCAAGGTCACGTGGGCGGACGGGAGCACGGAAACCGTGGATTCGATCATCCTTGCCACCGGCTACCACCCCACCTCCCCTACGTCGCCCACGTGGACGAGGCCCTCGACGCCTCCGGCCGGCCCCCGCACCGCGACGGCGTCTGTCTCGCGCATCCAGGGCTGGCGTACGTGGGTCTGGAGTGGCAGCGCGGCCTGTCCTCGACCTCCCTTCGCGGGTGCGGGCGGGATGCCGAACGGGCGGCCCGCCGTCTGGCTGGCTACCTCGCCCGATCCTGAGGCCCTTCCCCCATTGGTTCGACATATGTCAACATAGACATATGTCGAATGCGAAGGCGTTGCCGCTGCTGGAGCCCGAAGCCGTCGCCGCGTGCTGCCCGCCGCTGAACGAGCGCCCGATGTCGGCGGACGAGGCCGAGGTCGCGTCAAAGATGTTCAAGGCGCTCGGCGACCCCGTGCGTCTGCGCCTGTTCTCCGCCGTCGCCTCCCACGAGGGCGGCGAGGCGTGCGTGTGCGACATCTCGGACGTCGGCGTCTCCCAGCCGACGGTCTCCCACCACCTGAAGAAGCTGAAGGAGGCCGGCCTGCTGTCCTCCGAGCGGCGCGGGACCTGGGTGTACTACCGGGTCGAGCACTCCGTGCTCGCCGCCATGGGCGCGTTGCTGGCCGGCGCCGCGAAGGCGGCATGACCATGGTGGTTCGGATCGTCCCGATGCTTCCCGAGCACGCCGAACGGGTCCTGGCGATCTACCAGGCCGGTATCGACGAGGGCAACGCCACCTTCGAGACCACCGCCCCCGACTGGGAGTCGTTCGACGCCGCGAAACTGGCCGAGCACCGCTTCGTCGCCCTGGACACGGACGAGGCGGTGCTGGGCTGGGTGGCGGCGAGCGCGGTATCGGACCGCTGCGCCTACGCCGGGGTGATCGAGCACTCCGTCTACGTCCACCCTGACGCCCGCGGCCGGGGCGTGGCCGGCGCCCTGCTGGACACGCTGATCTCCTCCACGGAGAGGGCCGGAATCTGGACGATCCAGTCAGGGATCTTCCCCGAGAACACCGCCAGCCTCGCCCTCCACGTCCGTGCCGGCTTCCGTATCATCGGAACCCGCGAACGCATCGGGCGCCATCACGGCGTCTGGCGGGACGTGGTCCTGCTGGAGCGCCGCAGCACCGTCCTGGCATAGCGCGCGGTTCACGCCGGCGCAGGCTGGTCCGGCGAGGGCCGACATCCGCGCAGGGCAGTCGAATCCTGGGCTCGGAGGTCCGCACCAACCGCCGGAAGACACGTGGTGGGATGCCTCGAAGCTACGGACCGGCCGTAGCAGGAGGGCTGGTGACCAGCGAGGATGCTGTGATGCACACCGAAACGGCCCTCGACCGCCTCCGCCCGACGCACACCGCACCCGTGGTGTTCGCTGCGGGAGCGGCGATCGGGGTGTTGGGCGGGATGATCGGGCTGGGCGGCGCGGAGTTCCGTCTGCCGCTGCTGATCGGCCTGTTCGGGTTCGCGGCGCTCTCGGCGGTCATCCTGAACAAGGCGATGAGCCTGGTCGTGGTCCTGGCCGCGTTGCCTGCCCGGCTGGCCGCTGTCCCGGCCGCCGAAGTGGCCGCCCGCTGGCCCGTCGCTGCCAACCTCCTGGCCGGCAGCTTGCTCGGCGCGTGGGCCGGAGCCTCCTGGGCCGTCCGGATGCGCTCCGCCACCCTCTACAAGGTCCTGTCCGTCCTCATGGTGCTCATGGCGGCCGCCCTGGTCCTCACGCACACCCCCCTACTGGGCACGCTCGCTCTGCCGCTGGGGGCACAGATCCCCGCCGGTATCGCGGCCGGCTTCGGAATCGGCGTCGTCGCGGCCATCATGGGCGTCGCCGGCGGCGAACTGCTGATCCCGACGATCGTGCTGCTCTTCGGGCAGGACATCAAAACGGCCGGCAGCCTCTCCCTGCTGGTATCCCTGCCGACCATGCTCGTCGCCTTCGCCCGCTACAGCCGAGACGGCAGCTTCGCCGTCCTGGGCTCCAACCTCCGGTTCATCGCGACCATGGCCGCGGGCTCGATCGCGGGCGCGGTCCTGGGCGGGCTGCTGCTCGGGGTGTTCCCGGACATGGTCCTGATCCCCGCGCTGGCCGTAATCCTTCTCGTGTCCGCGTACAAGCTGGCCCGACACGACTGATCGTGGCACCGAACGCCCCGTACTTCGCGCCGTATGAGGGGGCGTCAGGTGAGCAGGTCGCGGATCTGGCGGGCGCCGTCGCGGGCCGGGCGGCCGACGCCGATGAGGGTGGCGGAGGCGGGGCCGGTCCAGTCGCCGTACCCGAGCAGGTGCAGGCGCGGTTCATCCAAGGCCCGCGTGCCGTCGGTGGCGATGTGGCCGCGGCTGCCGCGCAGGCGCAGGCCGGCGAAGGGGGCGAGCGCTGGCCGGAAGCCGGTGCACCAGATGACCGCGTCCGCCTCGGCCTCAAGGTCGTCAGCCCACTCCACACCCGTGGTGGTGAGCCGGCTGAACATCGGCCTGGTCGTCAGGAGTCCGGCGTCCCGGGCCGCACGGACCGGGGGTACGGCCACGATGTCTCCGAGCGAGGCGACGCCCCCGGTGTCGGTGCGGCCTTCGTCGAGGGCGCGGCGGCGGGCGGTGGCGTGGTCGAACAGGGCGCGGCCGTCGATGTCATCGGCCAGGTAGCGCGGCGGGCGCTGGGTCACCCAGGTCAGCTCCGCCGTACCGGCGAGGTCGGCGGCGATCTGCGCGCCGGAGTTCCCGCCGCCCACCACGATCACGCGCTGCCCGGCGAACTCGGCGGGGTGGCGGTACTGGACCGTGTGGAGCTGCCGTCCGGTGAACTCGCGACGGCCCGGGACGGCCGGCAGGAACGGGCGGGTCCAGGTCCCGGTGGCACTGATGACGGCGCGGGCCTGCCAGTCGCCGCCCTCGGTCTCGACGCGCAGGAACGCGCCGTCGCGGTGGACGGCATCCACCCGCACGCCGCGCTCGACCGGGAGCTCGTACCGTTTCTCGTAGTCCGCGAGGTAGGCCACTACGTGCGCGGCGTCGGGGTAGAGGTGCCCCTCCTGCACGGGCATCAGCCGGCCGGGCAGCGAGGAGTACGCCGCGGGCGAGAACAGGCGCAGCGACTCCCAGGTGTGCTGCCAGGCCCCACCGGGTGCCGTCTGGGCGTCGAGGACGACGTGCTCGATGCCCAGGCGGCGCAGGTGGTAGCCGGCGGCGAGCCCTGACTGGCCGCCGCCGATCACCACCACGTCCGTACGCCGGCTCATGCCGCAGGAGCTCCGGTGTCGGTCTTCCCGCGCATGAAGATGACCGCGACCAGCGACAGGCCGACGACCACCCCCACCAGCTGCATGCCGATGAAGCCGGCCACCGACGACGGGGCGATGCCCGCGAAGGTGTCGGTGAAGGCGCGGCCGATGGTGACGGCGGGGTTGGCGAAGGAGGTGGAGGACGTGAACCAGTACGCGGCGCCGATGTACGAGGCCACCGCGACCGGCGCGAACCGCAGCCGGTCGGTCTTCGCCAGCCCGAAGATCAGCAGGATCAGGCCCGCCGTGGCAACGACCTCGCCGAGCAGCAGGTTCCCGTGGGACCGGTCGTGGGTGGACCACTTCGCCAGCGGCTCGCCGAACATGGCGTCCGCGAGGATCGCACCCGCGATGGCTCCGGTGATCTGGGAGGGCACGTAGACGGCGAGCTCGCGAGCGGTGACGCCGGCGCCGCCGCGGCGGGCGGTCCACCACTCGGCCAACGTGACGGCCGGGTTGAAGTGGGCGCCGGAGACCGGTCCGAGGAGGGCGATCAGGACGCCGAGGCCGAAGACGGTGGCGGTGGAGTTGGCCAGCAGTTGCAAGGCGACGTCGTCGGTGAGCTCGGTGGCCTGGATGCCGGAGCCGACCACGACCGCGACCAAGGCGGCGGTGCCGACCAGCTCGGCGGCGGCGCGGGCGATCAGCGGAGTGCGGGGCGGGGTCGCGCCGGGCGCGGGCTGCGGCGACGAATCGGCGGCTATGGCGTCACTCGCGGCGGGCTCGGTGCCGATCACGGCGGGTTCTCCTCGGGCAGGTGAAGGCAGGGCGCGGGATGGCTATGGGCAGGACCGCTTGAGGTTCGCTTCGGCGGTGGCGCGCGCGGTCGCCGCAAGGTTGGCGAACTGACCGGCGAGCAATTCGATGACTTCCGGACGCAGGCGGTAGTAGATGTACCTCCCGCATGGCTCCGTATCGACGACCCCGGCCTCGCGCAGCACCTTCAGGTGGTTGGAGAGGTTCGTCTGCTTGGCACCCGTCTCCTCCACGAGGTGGGTGGTGCACAGCGTCTCGCGGGCGAGCAGGGTCACGATCTGGAGCCTGAGCGGGTCGGCCAGAACCCGGATCAGATCAGTGTCGACTGATGTCATCATGGGCTGATACTGTCACATCATCGAGGGCTGACACCAGTCCGGGCTGAACCATGCCGCAGGTTCGCGGTATGCGACGGCCGCGCCTGCCATGAAGGAAAAGCCGATGTCCGCGAACCCGCTCGCGTCTGTTCTCTTCGTCTGCATCCACAACGCCGGCCGCTCCCAGATGGCCGCGGGCTTCCTGCGCCACCTCGCCGGAGACCGCGTCGAGGTCCGTTCCGCCGGCTCCATGCCCGGCGAGAAGATCAACCCCTCCGCAGTGGCCGCGATGGCCGAACTGGGCATCGACATCTCCGACCAGACCCCCAAGGTGCTGACCCCCGAGGCCGCCCAGGCGTCGGACTACATCATCACCATGGGCTGCGGCGACGCCTGCCCGTACTTCCCCGGCAAGACCTACCTCGACTGGCAGCTCGAAGACCCGGCCGGCCAGGGCGTCGAGGCCGTCCGCCCCATCCGCGACGAGATCAAGGGCCTCATCGAGGGCCTGATCGCCGGGATCGACGCCAAGAAGACCTGAGGCCGGCGGGATCGACACGACCCCCACCGAGGGCATACGCGACGTCGCCATCATCGGCTCCGGCCCCGCCGGATACACCGCCGCCCTCTACACCGCCCGCGCCCAACTCAAGCCCCTGAGTTCTTCTTCCACACCCGCTTCGCCCGATCCGTCACCGTCGTCCACCGCTGCTCCAGCCTGCGCGCCTGCAAGGTTCGACAGCGAAATCGCCGAGATTCAGGAAACGAACGGCATGCTCTCCGGCGTCGTCCTGTGCGGCACCTTCACCGGAAAGCTCCGCGACCTGGAGGTCGCCGGCCTCTTCATCGCCATCGGCCATGACCCGCGCACCGACCCCTTCACCAGCCAGCCGGAGCTCGACGACGAGCGCTATCTCGCCGCCCGCCGTACACAGGCCGAGCCGATCACGGTCCCCGTCAGTCGACGCGGCACGGCCTCGATCGCCGACCGTGCCGCGCCCACCCTGGCCGTCTCCCAGAGACCGACCGGGGCGGTGCAACGCTGGAAGAGAGCGACCAACGAGAACGCGGAGGCGGCCGATGAAGGCCCTGTGGGTCGGAGCCATCTCGTTTGGTCCAGTGACTTCTCTGAACTGACCGGCAGCCTGCATGCGACAGCAGCCCGGCACCCTCACTCGTGCCGGGCGGCTGTCGTCGGCTACGGGTGTCCGAGGAGCCAGCTGCCGGGGGCGTCGGGGTCTTCGCTGGCCAGGTACTCGCGCCAGGTGGCGTAGTACTCGTCGCGGCTGATGCGGCCGTCGCCGTCGCGGTCCATCTGCTCCGTGGCGGTCTTGGCGTCCTTCTCGGACATGCCCCACACCTTCCAGATGAGGTCGATCTCCTCGCCCTGGAGAACGCCGTCGCCGTTGAGGTCGGCGGTGTCGAACTCGGCGTCGAGCGCGGGGCGGAACGTCTTGTCGAGGAGGCCGAGGTCGGCGACGTGGCGGTGAAGACCGGCATGGAACTCCTCCCTGCTGACCCGTCCGTCGCCGTCGGTGTCCATGGCCGCGCCGATGTTGTGGTGGACCTGCTGGTAGGCCTGGTGGAGTGCCCTGGCCTGGGCGGAGCCCTCGACGTGGCCAAAGCCGGAGGAGAACTCCCGGGCGGTCCTGGCCCAGTCCCCGGGCTCGGTGTAGCCGTTGCCGTCGGTGTCCAGCAGGTCGAAGAAGCGGTTGAACTTACGTGTCCGCAGATCGGTCGCCGTCGCCATCAGTGCCTCGGCAGGTGAGTGGAGATCGGGTCGAAGCGGATCTTTCCGGGTCGCCGCCGGGCAAGGCCAGCGGATCCGGCTTCGACCACGCAACGGCCGATTCCCTGCCATGAACACGTACCTGACGCCTGGCCACATACCCCGCGGCGGACGGCGCGAGACTGCCTGGGCGTGGTTCACGCCCCCAGGCGGGCGAGGAGGAGCATGTACCGGCCGCTGGTGTCCGGCAGGTGGCGCACGGTCTCGAAGCCGTGCCCCGACAGCTCGCCGTCGAGCTGTCGACGCTCTGGTCGGCGAGCGCACGCAGGCCGATCTCCACGCGCCGCTCGGGCGCGGACCAGGCGACGTGGTGGGCGTAGGCGTCGAGGTCGAAGTCGGTGCCCAGGTCACGGTTGAGGATGCGCAGGCAGACCGGCGAGCTGGGCCAGCAGGTGGGCGAGCTCGTCCACCACCTCCTGGTCCTCGCCGTCGGGCAGCGCCTCCAGCGTCTGCGCGTCCATCACCACCGTCCGCTTGCCGCCGCGCTGTTCCCGGCGACACTCGTCGACGGCCAGGTTCCGCGCGGCGGTCCGTAGGTACGCCATCACGTTCGTATCCGCCGGCAGCTCACCCTCCGCCACCTTCACGCCCACCCGCAGGAGCGCTTCCGCCACCACGTCCTGACACGTCGCCAACGACAACGACCGAAACGAACGCCGCAGCACGTATGGGCTGAACTTCATGAACGCCGGAGCCGCCGCCAGCAACCGCTGCGCATCGGGCTCCGGCACGGACCCTTCGTCCGCACCGGCACCGGCACCGGCACCGGGTCCGAGCTGCTGTTCCGTGTCGGGGTCCGGCGCGAACTCCTCTTCCGCCCCACCGCCTGCCACGGGCCCCGCTCCCCGTCCGCCGGACCGGAGCCGGCGCCCGCACCGATGACCGCGGGGGAGTCGGCGCTCGATCCGCACCACGGTCTTTGTGGCCACGGCCAGCTCCACCCGCACCACCGCAACCTCCTGCGCTGCGCCACCGCACTGCTTCGGCACCACGGGCTCGGCGGTCGCTTCACGGCGGGTGTCCCGGCGGCCGGTAGTACCGCGCCGGCAAGACTCGCAAGAGCGACCAGAGCGTGCACCGCGCTCACGGCGGTCGGGACGTACCCGATCCACTCCAAGGACGGCATGTTTAGTGGTTCTCCATCTACTTGGCGGGACGCGGTCGGCGTGATCGCGTCCTCGCCTCGCAGACGAACCCCACCGTGCACTTCTCCCCCCGCAGCCCCCCGATTCACCCAAGTGAGTGAAAGAAGGGCTGCCCCCGTGCTCCGGCGCACGCCAGGACCGCTGCCGAGCCACACCACCGGACGGGTGTTGGTGCTGGGTCCGGCCAGCGGGGAGAAGCCCCGCGCTCGGCCGCGCCCTGACCGTCGTGCAGTGGCGTTTCGGCGGTGAATCGGACAGCCCGGGGGAGTGAACTGTTGCTCCGCGCCCTGGTGCTGCTGTCGGGGTGGCCGGTAGAACCACCGCATGATGATCTTGATGCGGGCCGTAGCAGCGGCCGCTGCTCTCGCCCTGTCCTTCCCCGCGACGACCGCGCTCGCCACCGAGCGGCCGGCCGTGGTGCCGCAGGTGCTGCCGATGGGGGTGGCGGTCTCCGCACTTCCGCTCGCGGTCGAGGACCGGACCGGCTACCAGCGCACCTCGTTCCGGCACTGGAATGCCGGTGACCAGCCCGACGACGGTTGCAACACGCGTGCTGAGGTGCTGCTGTCCGAAGCTGTCGTCGAGCCGGAGATCGGGCCGGGCTGCACGCTGACGGGCGGGGTGTGGTGGTCGTACTACGACGAGCAGGAGGTGACGCCTGCCGGGGCGCTGGACATCGACCACATGGTGCCGCTGGCGGAGGCGTGGGACAGCGGGGCGTCGGCGTGGACGGCGGCGCGGCGGGAGGCGTACGCGAACGACCAGGGCCAGCCGTCGAGCCTGGTGGCGGTGACGGCCCGGTCGAATCGCAGCAAGGCGGATCAGGATCCGGCCCAGTGGCTGCCGCCGTCGCCGGATGCGCTGTGCCGGTACGCCGCCGAGTGGACCGCGACCAAGCTCCGCTGGGGCCTCGCCGTCGACGAGGCAGAGCAGCACCGGCTGCTGGACATTGCGGCCGGCTGTGGCGGCACGGACGTGGAGTTCACCCCCGCCCCGTAGTGCCGAGCACCGTAGAGGGTGTGGCGGCGCCAAGTCCCGGTGACAGGGCTCGGCGCCGTCACCGGATCGATCACCACACTTTGAGCGGCCTTTCTGACCCCTGCCAGCAGCCAGGAAGTCGGCCTGCGCGGTCGTGCCACCCACATCGAGGGGGAAGCTGTCGAGTTCTTCTGCCTCTGCCGTCTCCATGCGCCATGGTCGGACGGGGCCGGCTGCCGATGGCGGGCCCGTCGCGCGAAAAGGGGACGTCATGGCCGACGGCAGGAAACGTGGACGACGGTGGAGTTCGGGACCTCCCACGAGGGCTGGGTCGGGGTACTCCTGTCGGACGGCACGGTTCCGCGACCGGCGATCTTCGACACCGGGTCGGGCCCGGACGTTCACCAGACGTCGCACTGGGCCGTCTACGACGGCCGCTTCCCGCACATCCCGCGCGCGGCCACCCTGCACGCGGTGTGTTCGTGCGGATGGAGTGGCCCCGAGCACCCCCTGGACTGGGACACGATCGGCACACGCGCCCTAGAGGACGCCGCCGACGAGCAGGCGGACGCATGCTGCCGGGACTGGGACAAGCACACGGTCGTCGTCGAGGCGGCCGCGATTCCGCTGCCCGCGCCGCTCACCGGCCTCCTGGACCAGCTGGAGGCAGAGATCGGCAAGCTCGGCACCTCTTCACCTCTTGCCGCGGTGCGCGCGGTCCGTCTGCTGGAGCTGACCGCCAGGGAGGCCGGTTATGAGCCCACCCGCTGCGTGCAGCATGATTCACCCGGCGCAGGCGGCGGCCGCGCTCGGCCTCACTGAGGCGGCAGCCCGCAGGGAGCTGGCCCGCCTAGGACGCTGGAACGTCAACCAGCGCTGAGATCTGGCGCCCAGGAGTCCGGCACGGCAGTGTCCGGCGCGGTGCGCGGGCCGCTGGGAAGATGGCCGAGCCTTTGGTGGACATGCGGAAAGGGCCGCAGCCTGGCCGGAAGCCGGAAGCCGGAAGCCGGAAGCCGGAAGCCGGAAGCCGGAAGCCGGAAGCCGGAAGCCGGAAGCCGGAAGCCGGAAGCCGGAAGCCGGAAGCCGGTA